>NZ_SPQN01000016.1 GCF_004571065.1 Geodermatophilus sp. DF01-2 | reverse complement strand
GCTCGCCGACGGCCAACGGCTGACCCAGGCATTGATGCAGCTGGCCGCCAACGCGGTACGCCACACCCGGCCCGAGGACGCGATCTCGATCGGCACCACGGTGGTCGACGGCCGGCTCCGGCTCGGCCGCGGCGCGGGTGGTGGCGTGCAGCACGCGGGGCGCCAGCCCGGCAGCACGCAGGACGTCGAGCGCGACGCCGGCGACCGCGGCGGCCCGGCCTCGGCCCGCCGCCGGGCTCACCAGGACGCTGACGTCCATGCCGGCCCCTCTGCAGGGGTCCGCCGCGGCCCCTTGAAGGACCCCGTCCTCCTCACCTCTCGTCAAGGACCCCGTCCTCCCCACCCCTCGCGAGCTCGGGGCGGGACCCGGGACGGGCCGGGACGGGGTCCTTCCACGGCGGGGGCAGGGGGGTCCACTCTCAGCCGCGGGAGCGGGCCGGCGGGCCGTCGACCGGCGCGGCCTGGGCCTCCGTGGTGGGGTCCTCCCGGCGCAGGTCGTCGTACGGGGTGGGTGCGGCGTCGAGCTGGGACGGGCTCGCGTCCAGCGGCGAGGCCTCGTCGTCGCCCAGGCCGTGCAGGGCGGCGTCCCGCTTGGCCCGGCGCCGGTCGACGAAGCGGGCCACCTGGATGGCCAGCTCGAAGAGCACGATCATCGGCCCGGCCATCAACAGCATGGTGAACGGGTCCTGCGTGGGGGTCACGAAGGCGGCGAAGACGACGGTGAGGAAGAAGATCCACCGCCGGGCCCCGCGCAGCGCCTCGTAGGTGAGGACGCCGACCAGGTTGAGCGCGACGGCGATCAGCGGCACCTCGAAGCTGACCCCGAAGGCGATGAGCAGCGACAGCGCGAAGCCGATGTAGTCCTGGGCGGTCAGCGCGATCACCGTGCCGCTGCCGGCCAGGCCCAGCAGCAGCTCCAGGCCCGCCGACAGCGAGACGTAGGCGAGCGCGGCGCCGAGGGCGAACAGGGTCGAGGAGATCGCGACGAAACCGATGCCGTAGCGCTTCTCGTTCTTCTTCAACCCGGGGGTGATGAACGCCCAGAGCTGGTAGAGCCAGACCGGCGCCGAGAGCACCGCGCCGCAGAGGAAGCTGACCTTCAGCCGGATGAAGACGCCGCCCAGGACGTCGGTGATGAGCAGGCCGCACTCCTGCTCGCTGCCCTGGGTGAAGCGCAGATCGGCCGGCAGGTTGCAGTACGGCGCCCGGATGAAGTCCCCGAGGCCGTGCTCGTACCACCAGAAGGCGACGGCGGTGGCGACCAGCAGCGCCAGCAGCGCCTTGGCGATCCGGTTGCGCAGTTCGGTGAGGTGCGCGACCAGCGTCATCGTCGCGGTGGCGTCCCGCGCCGGGCGGCGCCGGCGCAGGCCGGATCGGCGCCGGGCCGCCTCGCCCGCGCTGCTGTCGCTCATGGTGGTGCCGGGGGCTGGGGTCAGCGGGTGCTGTCCGCCGGGCCGGTCCGGGTGGCGCGGGCGCGCAGCTCGGCGGCGCGGGCCTCCGCGGCCCGGGCCTCGGCCTCGAGGGTCTCCTGCTCCCGGTCGGCCGGGGTCGCCGGCGGCAGGACCTCACCACGGACGGGGGTGGTGCGGGCGGCGTCCTTGGTGCGGACGTCGTCGTCCTTCATGCCCTTCATCTCGCCCTTGAAGATCCGCAGCGAGCGGCCCAGCGAGCGTGAGGCGTCCGGCAGCTTCTTGTAGCCGAAGAGCAGCAGGATGGCCAGGATGATCAGGCCGATCTCCAGGGGGCCGAGTCCGGCCATGAGGTCCTCCAGGTTCGGGTGGGCATCGTCGATGCTACGTCTCCGGAACGGTCCTGCCGCCCCCGAAACGGGGGGATCAGGACGGCCGCTGCACCTCCGCCGCACGGGCCGCCGTGGCCTGCGCCTCGGTGAGCAGCGGGCGCACCTCCTGCTCCAGCGTCGCGACCTCCCGGCGCAAGCGCGCGGCGGCGCCGAGCAGCCCGTGCACCAGCGCGCCGAGCACGACGGCGGCCAGGACGACCACGGCGATCCACACCCAGAGCAGCATCACCTGCCGACCCTAACCGCCGGAGGGGGACGGGGGGTGTCCGTCGGCTGGATACCGGGCGAGCGCCGCCCGGGCGTCGGCCGCCACCGCCGCGGCCAGCTCGGCCGGCTCGTCGACGGCCGCGGCTCCGCCGAGGGAGGCCACCAGCCGCCGCGCCCAGGCCATGTCGGCGGTGCGGACGGCGACGGCGAGGCCGCCGGGTGGGTCGTCGACCTCGCGCACGTCCTCCACCGGGTAGTACTCGGCCACCCAGCGGGCCGTGCGGGCCAGCCGCAACCGCACCACCGGCGAGCCCGGCTCGGGCTGGTAGAGGTCGGCGTCGACGTCGCGCAGGTGCACGCCCGGCGGCGGTGCCGCCGGTTCGTCGAGGACCTCGACGTCGTCGACCCGATCGAGGCGGAACAGCCTCAGGCCCTCGGCCCGCCGGCACCAGGCCTCCAGGTAGGACCGGCCGTCGACCAGCAGCAGCCGCAGCGGGTCGACGGTGCGCTCGGTGCGCTCGTCGCGGGTAGGCACGTAGTAGTGCAGGTGCAGCGCCCGGCCGCGCTCCAGGCCCTCCCGGACGACGGCCAGCGCCTGCTCCTGGGCGTCGACCGACAGCGCCACCGGCGTTCCCCGCTGCGTGGCGTGCCCGGCGGCGCGCGAGACCTTGGCCAGCGCCCGGCCGACCGCCTCCCGCTCGGCGAGGCCCGGCAGCTCGAGCAGGGTGCGCAGCGCGACGACCAGCGCCACGGCCTCGTCGGTGGTCAGCCGCAGCGGCCGCACCATGCCCGCGGTGAAGGTGACCCGCACCCGGTCGCCCTCGAACGCCAGGTCGATGAGGTCGCCGGGCCCGTAGCCGGGCAGGCCGCACATCCACAGCAGCTCGAGGTCGCGGCGCAGCTGGCGCTCGGGGACGCCGAAGTCGCGGGCGACCTCGGCCAGCGGCGCGCCCTGGGGGCGGGCGGTGAGGTACGGGACCAGCGAGAGCAGCCGGGTCATCCGCTCGGTGGTGGTGGGTGCGCTGGTCACGCCGTCTCCCCCGCGAGGGCCGTCTCCTGCGGCCCCGTGTTCTCCGGCGCCGTGTCCTCCGGCGCCATCGCCGCCAGCCGGGTCAACCGCTCGACGACGGCCTGGCGCACCGCGGTCGGCGCCTCGACCACGACGTCCGGCCCGTAGGCGGCGAGCTGGTCGGCCAGCCGCATCGGCTCGGTGGTGCGCAGCTCCAGCCGGTCGCCCCCGTCCCCGGCCGGCCCCAGCGGGACGGCGTGCCGCCGCAGCCCGACCGCGGTGCCGGGACGGGCCCGCACCACCACGAGCTGCTCCTCCCCGCCGAACTGCCCGGCGACCATCGCCGCGAGGTCGACGTCCGCCGGTGGCTCGAAGGCCCCGGCCGGCCCGGTGGCCTTGGGCGTGCCCACGACGCGGGAGAGGCGGAAGACCCGCGGCGCCTGCCGGTCGAGGTCCAGGCCGCCGAGGTACCAGCGGCCGTGCCAGGCGACGACGCCCCACGGCTGCACGTGGCGGCGGGCGGGGGCGTCCTCGTCGGGACGGCGGTAGTCGAAGGTGAGCACCCGGCGGTCGCGGGCCGCGGCGTAACAGGGCTCGAACGCCGGCTCGTCGGAGTCCAGCCGGGGACGCAGCGGGATCGCCCGGGAGGTGTCGACGTCCACCCCGGCGGCCTTGAGCTTGACCAGCGCGCTCTGTGCCGCGCCGGCCAGCTGCGCGGACTCCCACAGCCGCAGCGCCAGGCCGACCGCGGCGGCCTCCTCGCCGGTGAGGGTGATCTCGGGCAGCTCGTAGTCGGCGCGGGCGATGCGGTAGCCGTCCTCGGAGTCGAAGACGCTGGTGCGGCCGGTCTCCAGCGGCACGCCCATCTCGCGCAGCTCGGCCTTGTCCCGCTCGAACATCCGCTTGAACGCCTCGTCGGCGCGGGCGGTGCCGTCGTCGGGCTCGTAGCCGGGCACGGTCGCCCGGATCCGGGCGGCGGTCACGTACTGCCGGGTGCCCAGCAGGGCGATGACCAGGTTCACCAGCCGCTCCGCCCGCTTCGCCGCCACGCGTCCAGAGTAAGGACCCCGCTGCCCTCCACGCCTCGCGAGCGCAGGCGCGGGCCCCTGCAGCGGGGCCGGGGCGCTGCATAGGCTGCCCGCGTGGGGGAAGCAGCGGCGACACGGCAGCGGATCCGGTGGCGGCGGGGCACGGTGACCGCCCTCGGGCGGGCCTGGCGCGACGCCCAGGAGCTCACCGCCGAGGTTCCCGGGGACGGCGAGGTGCCGGCGCTGGCGCACCCGTCCCTGGTGGGCGTACCGGAGGTCGGCGACACCGTGCTGCTCAACACCACCGCCTGGGCGCAGCGGCTGGGCACCGGCGGGTACGCCCTCGTCGTCGCCGTCCCCGACCGGCTGCCCCCTGACCCGACCGGCCCCGGCCACCTGGTCAAGGCCCGGTACACGCCGCTGCAGGTGAGCGTGCAGGGGGTCGACGAGCAGGACACCGAGCACCACCGCACGATCGCCGACGCCGACGACCTCGTGGGCATGCCGGTCGTCGTGGCCGACCTGCACTCGGCGCTGCCTGCGGCACTGATCGGCGTCCTGGCCACCGACCCGGACCTGAAGGTCGCCTACGTCATGACCGACGGCGGCGCGCTGGTCGCCGGCTTCTCCCGCACGCTGTCGGCCCTCGCGCCGTCGCTGGCCGGCGTGGTCACCGTGGGACAGGCCTTCGGCGGCGACCTGGAGGCGGTCACCCTGCACACCGGGCTGCTCGCCGCGCGGCACGTCCTCGGCGCCGACGTGGCGATCGTCAGCCAGGGGCCGGGCAACCTCGGCACCGGAACGCCGTGGGGCTTCTCCGGAGTGGCCGCCGGCGAGGCGTGCAACGCGGTCACCGTGCTCGGCGGGGAGCCGGTCGGGGCGCTGCGCATCTCCGACGCCGACCCGCGGCCCCGGCACCGCGGCGTCTCCCACCACTCGCTCACCGCGTTCGGCCGGGTGGCCCTGGGCGGGGTGACGCTGGTGGCCCCGCGCGGGCTCGGCTCGGAGCTCGGCAGCCAGGTGGAGGAGGACCTCGCCGGCCAGCCGCAGCGCAACCGGGTGGTCTGGATGGACGTCGACGGGCTGGAAGAGGCCCTGGGCCTTTCCCCCGTGCCGCTGTCGACGATGGGCCGCGGCTACCCCGAGGAGCGGGCCTACTTCCTGGCTGCGGCGGCCGCGGGTCGCTACGCGGCGCTGCGGGTACCGGTGCCCGACGAGGTGCCCTGAGGTGCGGTCGCTGCGTTCCCCCTCACCTCGGTGGACGTCACCCCGCTCGGCGGCCTCTACGGGGCCACTGGGGAGCGACCGCAAGCATCACCGGCGGAAGCCGCCCTCGGCGTCGATGGTCGCGCCGGTCACCGAGCGGGCGTCCGGCCCGGTCAGCCAGGCGACGACGCCGGCGGCCTCGGCCGGGCTGTTCCACCGCCCGCGCGGCATGGCCGCGGCCACCCCCTCGGTCTCGTCGGGACCGGCCCAGCCGGTGTCGGTGGGGCCGGGGTTGACGCAGTTGACGGTGAGATCGCGGTCGGCGAGCGCGTCGGCCAGGGTGAGCGTGATCTGCTGGATCGCTCCCTTGCTCAGCGCGTAGGGGATCTCCCGGGCCATCGGGGCGCGGTGCTGGCCCGAGGTGAACAGCACCACCGCCCCCGGACCGGCCGACGTCTCGTACTGGGCGGCGAAGGCCTGGGTGAGCAGCACACTGGCCCGCGCGTTGGCGGCGAAGCTCAGGTCCAGGTCGGCGGCGGTCACCTCGTCGAGCCGGCCGAGCGCGCTGCGGGCGTGGTTGACCACAAGGGTGGACAGCGGCCCGACGGCCTTCCGGGCCGCGGCGACCAGCGCGGCGGGCGCGTCGGGCCCGGCCAGGTCGGCGGCGACGTGCGGCGGCGAGCCCAGCTCCGCCAGGACGGCCTCGAGGTCGTCGGCGCCCCAGGGCTGGCCGGCGTCGTGCGGCACCCAGGAGTGGACGACGACCCGGTCCCCGCGGTCGATCAGCCGCCGGGCGATGGCAGAGCCGATCCCGGCCCGCCTGCTGACGCCCGTGACCAGTGCTGTGCCCATGCGCCCGAGCGTGCCGCAGCTCGCCGACTCCTGCGATCTCGTGGTGATCAGCTCGCGAGGCCACGAGCTCGCAGCACTCGACGGCGGTCACATCGAGGCGATCAGCTTGTCCACGCGCTCGTCGACGGCCTTGAACGGATCTTTGCACAGGACGGTGCGCTGGGCCTGGTCGTTGAGCTTCAGGTGCACCCAGTCGACGGTGAAGTCCCGGCGCTTCTCCTGTGCCCGACGGATGAACTCCCCGCGCAGCCGGGCGCGGGTCGTCTGCGGCGGCACGTTCTTGGCCTCGAACACCCGCGGCTCGTGAGCCACCCGGTCGACCTGGTTGTTGCGCTCGAGCAGGTAGTACAGGCCGCGCTTGCGGCTGATGTCGTGGTAGGCGAGGTCCATCTGCGCGACCCTCGGGTGCGACAGCGGCAGGTCGCGCTTGGCCCGGTAGCGCTCGATGAGCTGGTACTTGGTGGCCCAGTCGATCTCCCGGTCGATGAGCGAGAGGTCGCCGGTGTCGACGGCCTTGAGCACCCGGCCCCACAGCTCGAGCATCTGCCGGTGCACCGGGCCGAAACCCTCCCGGTCGACGAACTCAGCGGCCCGGGAGTGGTACTCGGACTGGATCTCCAGCGCCGACATCTCCCGACCGTTGGCCAGCCGTACCCTGCGCCGTCCGGTCATGTCGTGGCTGATCTCCCGGATGGCGCGGATCGGGTTCTCCAGCGCCATGTCCCGGATCGGGACGCCGGCCTCGATCATCCGCAGCACCAGGTCGGTGACGGCGACCTTGAGCAGCGTCGTCGTCTCGTTCATGTTCGAGTCGCCGACGATGACGTGCAGCCGCCGGTACCGCTCGGCGTCGGCGTGCGGCTCGTCGCGGGTGTTGATGATCGGCCGCGAGCGGGTGGTGGCGGACGAGACGCCCTCCCAGATGTGCTCGGCGCGCTGGCTGACGCAGTAGATGGCGCCCCGCGGGGTCTGTAGCACCTTGCCGGCGCCGACGACGATCTGCCGGCTGACCAGGAACGGGATGAGGACGTCGGCCAGGCGGCTGAACTCCCCGTGCCGGCCGACCAGGTAGTTCTCGTGACAGCCGTAGCTGTTGCCGGCGGAGTCGGTGTTGTTCTTGAACAGGTAGATGTCGCCGGTGACGCCCTCCTCGGCCAGCCGCTGCTCGGCGTCGACCAGCAGCCCCTCGAGGATCCGCTCCCCGGCCTTGTCGTGGACGACGAGCTCGGTGAGGTCGTCGCATTCGGCGGTGGCGTACTCGGGGTGGCTGCCCACGTCGAGGTAGAGCCGGGAGCCGTTGCGCAGGAAGACGTTGGAGCTGCGTCCCCACGACACCACACGGCGGAACAGGTAGCGGGCCACCTCGTCCGGGGACAGCCGGCGCTGGCCCCGGAAGGTGCACGTGACGCCGTACTCGGTCTCGATGCCGAAGATCCGTCGTTCCACGATCCGACTCTAGGCGCCGATGCCGACGCGAGCCGCCTCCCGGCGCCGCGTGCCGCCCGCGTGGGCGTCGTGCTAGCCCGTCCGGGCGTCCAGCCGGCGCAGGAGGTCGTCCGCGGCGTCGACGATCTCGCCGTGTAGAAGGACTGCCCCGCACCGGAGAAGGGCCCCGTCCTCCCCGCCCCTCGCACGCTCGGGGCGGTGCCCGGGACGGGGCCGGCTGCGGGGCCCTGCAGCGGGCCACTCGCCGTAGGGGAACTCGTAGCGCTCCTTGGTGTGCTCGGACGCGTCGGGGTCGACGGCCAGGTGCCAGGCGCCGTAGCCGTCGTGGCCGTGCGTGTCGATCTCCTCGTTCTCCTCGGCCGCGGACGGTGCCGCATGGGACCACTCGGTGCCGCGGTCGACCGTGCCGGCGCCCGGACGGTGGCCCCCGTGCAGGGTCCCGCCGCGAGCCTGCGAGCGGTGGGGGGCACGGGGGTCCTTGCTCAGGTGGTGGGGGCCTCTCCCCCGCTGCCCGCCGTCCCCCCGCTGTCGGGCGCGCCGGGCTCGCCGAGCCCCGCAGGGGTACCCGGCTGCGGGACGCTCGGCGAGTGCGCGGCGGTGTGCGGCTCCTCGCCCGCGGGGACGGCACCGGTCTCCTCGCGCCCCAGCAGCGTGCCCAGCGCGTGCCCGATGATCCGCCGGAAGGCCCGCTTGGGACGCCGCCGGTCGAGGACGGCGACCTCGAGCTGCTCGGCGGAGAGCAGCGTAGGACCGCCGTTGCCGGCCGTGGTGGCCGGGCTGACCGCCGACAGCGCCTGCACGCCGACTCCGAGCGCCTCGGCCAGGCCCATGCCGGGGAGGAAGTGCTCGCGCAGGTTGGCGCTCACCGCCTCGGCCTGGCCCCCCATGACGATGAAGTCGGGCTCGTCGACGACCGAGCCGTCGAAGGTCAGCCGGTAGAGCTGGTCGGTCTCCGGGGTCTCGCCCACCTCGGCGACGCAGAGCTCGACCTCGTAGGGCTTCATCTGCTGGGTGAAGATCTCGCCGAGGGTCTGCGCGTAGGCGTTGGCGATGACCCGGCCGGTGACGTCGCGGCGGTTGTAGGAGTAGCCGCGGACGTCGGCCAGCCGCACGCCGGCCACGCGCAGGCTCTCGAACTCGCTGTAGCGGCCGACCGCAGCGAAGCCGATCCGGTCGTAGAGCTCCCCGACCTTGTGCAGCGTGGAGCTGGGGTTCTCGGCGATGAACAGCACGCCGTCGGCGTAGGTGACGACGGCGACGCTGCGGCCGCGGGAGATGCCCTTGCGCGCGTACTCCGAGCGGTCGCGCATCAACTGCTCGGGCGAGGCGTAGTACGGCATGGTCATGGCGTCAGCCCTGCCCGTCCGCGGCGGACCGCTCGTCGATGATGCCGGCGGCGACGGCGGCGACCTCGTCGTCGGGAAGCCGGACGGCCCCCTCGGCGTCCACCCGGTACACGATCGGGTACAGCCGGCGCACCGGGTCCGGGCCGCCGGTGGCAGAGTCGTCGTCGGCAGCGTCGTACAGGGACTCCACGAGGCTGCGCGTGGCGGCGTCCTCGGCCAGGCCCGGCCGCCAGGTCTTCTTCAGCGAGTTGCGGGCGAACAGCGAGCCGGAGCCGACGGCGGTGTAGCCGCGCTCCTCGTAGTTCCCGCCGGTGACGTCGTAGCTGAAGATCCGGCCCGGGGAGGTGTCCGGGGCGGCGTCGAGGTCGTACCCGGCGAACAGTGGGACGACGGCCAGGCCCTGCAGCGCCGCGCCGAGGTTGCCGCGGATCATCTGGGCCAGCCGGTTGGCCTTGCCGTCGAGGGAGAGCGTGAGGCCCTCGATCTTCTCGTAGTGCTCGAGCTCGACCTGGTAGAGCCGGACCATCTCGATGGCGATGCCGGCCGCGCCGGCGATGCCGATGACCGACCAGGCGTCGGCCGGGTAGACCTTCTCGATGTCCCGGCTGGAGATCAGGTTGCCCATGGTAGCCCGGCGGTCGCCGCCCATGAGGACGCCGCCCTCGTAGGTGACCGAGACGATCGTGGTGCCGTGCGGCGCGATGTCACCGACCGGCAGCTGCGGGACCGGGCGGCGGCCCGGCAACAGGTCGGGGGCGGTAGCCGCGAGGAAGTCGGTGAACGAGGAACCCACCCGGTCCAGGTAGGCGGGCGGGAACCCGCTCCGGCCAGCTGACGTCTCGTTCACCCATCCGCCTCTCGCCCGCGTGCCGGTGTCTCTCTTGCTCTCGCTGGCGACCCTACCGGCGACGCGGAAGGGTGGCTGTCCGGCCGGGGCGAACAGCGTGCCGCCTCGGCGCAGGATGGGACTCGGGCGGTGGCTCGACGATCAGCTGCTCGCCTGCATCGCCTTCCAGCGGGCGAACCCATGGCTGCACCGCCGGTCACGCGAGACGCCAGGCCGGCGCTGACCGAGCCCCTCCCCGACCTCCGGCCGGCTGTTGACGGATTCTCCCGAGGCCCGGTGTCGCTCGACATAGTCGGCGGCCGCACGGAGTACCTCGGGCTCGTCCTTGAACTGGCCGAGCCCGCCGTTGCAGTTGAAGCAGAGCAGGTCTCGGACGAGTCCTGTCTCATGGTCATGGTCGACGTGGAGCGCCGGCGCGTCCCGACAGATGGCGCAAAGCCCGCTCTGCGCCTCGAGCATCGTGTCGGCCTCCTCGGCCGTGATGCCGTACCGCCGTCTGAGGTGATACGTGCGCGACCCGCCGATCTTGTCCTTGGACGCCTCGCCCCGGATGTTATGGCAGGGCTTGCAGTAGGGCGCCCACCCGGTTGGCTGGCTGGCGTTCCGGACGAAATCTTGCAAGGGCTTGACGAGCCGGCAGTCCGGGCACCACTTGTGGCCGTCCGGCACCTCGATGTCCCGCTTGTGACGTGACTTGGGCGGCCCTCGACGCGCGTCCTTCGAGTGCAGCAGGCGCCGCCGCGCGTGAACCTTGCAGTAGAAGCTCAGGCCGTCCTGTCGCGACCGGTCGCGTGTGAACTCTCCAGCGGGCCTCAGCTCACCACAGTCCCGACAATACTTTTCAATGACCATCCCTCAGCCATTCCATGAATGGTCTATTGGCCCCCCTTTTGCACATAGCTCCTAACGAATTCCTCGGAATTTTCCTCCAATACCTCGTCAATTTCGTCGAGAATGGAGTCGAGGTCTTCAGTGACCTCCTTGTGCCGCTCGGCGACCTCGGCGTCGACCGATGCCTCGACCTCCTCACTCTCCTCCCGGCTGCGCGTCGAGCGCTGCTGACCGCCGCTGTCCCTCGTGGCCATGGGTTCCTCCAGGTGCAGGTGGTGGCTGGTGCCTGCCGATGAAGCTACCCGCGAGGTGTGACATCCGGAGGCCGACCGAACGGGCGGGCAGGAGGGCAACGGGTGGGTCGGCCGGTACGCAGGCCGGAGTGCGAGCGACCAACGGGGAGCTACGGATCGACCGGTGGTCGGATCGCCGCGCTGCTCCTCAGCCACGTCTCGCGGCTGAGTTCGTACTCCACCTCGACGTACTCGGATCCGGCGATCACCTCCGGCCAGTCCCCGAAGAAGGTGCGGGCGTACTGGAGTCCCACCTTCTCCATGACCCTGCGCGAAGCCGCGTTGACCGTCATCGTGGTGGCCACGACGCGCCGCACCCCCCACTCGGTGAAGGCCATCGCGAGCAGGGCACGGGCGCCCTCCGTCGGGTACCCGTGCCCCCACGCGTCCCTGCGCAGCCGGTACCCCAGCTCCGCACTCGTCGGATCGCCGTCTAGCGGGCGCAGCTCCAACCAGCCCAGGAAGTGTCCCGTGCTCAGTTGCTCGGCCGCCCAGAAGCCGGGCATCCCCGTGCACGCGTGCCGGTGGAGGAAGCGGGGCAGGTGCGCGTCGGCGAGCGTGCGGCGTGGCGTCGGTCGGCCGCCGGTGAGAAACCGCATGACCTCGGGATCGCTGTCCAGGGGCCACCAACTCGTCGAGGTCGCCGGCGTCCAGCTCGCGGACGACCAGCCGCTCGGTCGTGAGGAGGATGCCTCGTCGTCCGCCCGTCATTGCAGCCACCGGCTCCCTTCCTGTCCGACCGGCATGCACCGGTGCCGTCCGCCGCTGCCCCGGCCCAGCCCACCGACGCAACCCGCGCAGTCTCTCGCTCGGGCTTCCTGGACTCGGCGGCTCGCCCCGGGCCCGGACTCAGCCGCCGGTGATGGTGTCGACCAGCTCCTGCGCCGAGGACGTCGACTCGAACAGCTCCCCGACGTGGTCCCGCGTGCCGCGCAGCGGCTCCATCGTCGGGATGCGCACGAGGTTCTCCCGGCCCAGGTCGAAGACCACCGAGTCCCACGACGCCGCGGCCACCTGGGCCGGGTAGCGGCGCAGGCACTCGCCGCGGAAGAACGCCCGCGTGTCCGCGGGCGGGCGCAGCATCGCCGTCGCCACCTCGCCGTCGGTGAGCAGCCGCTGCATGGAGCCGCGGGACACCAACCGGTGATAGAGCCCCTTCTCCGGCCGGACGTCGGAGTACTGCAGGTCGACCAGGCGCAGCCGGGAGTCGCCCCAGGCGAGGTCGTCGCGCGAGCGGTAGCCCTCCAGTAGCCGCAGCTTCGCCGGCCAGTCCAGCCGGTCGGCGCAGCGCATCGGGTCCACCGCCAGGTCCTCGAGCACCTCGGCCCACCGGCGGAGGACGTCGGCGGTCTGCCCGTCGCCGTCCCCGTGCCGGTCGACGTGCCGCTGCGCCATCTCCAGGTAGGCCTGCTGCACCTCCAGGGCGGTCATCCGACGCCCGTCGCGCAGGCGGACCTGGTGGGTGAGCGACGGGTCGTGGCTGATCGCCTGCAGCGCTTCCACGGGCTCCTCGATCGAGAGATCCTGGGTGAGGGTGCGCGCCTCGATCATGTCGAGCACCAGCGCCGTCGTCCCGACCTTGAGGTAGGTCGAGAGCTCGGCCAGGTTGGCGTCGCCGATGATCACGTGCAGCCGGCGGTACTTATCGGCGTCGGCGTGCGGCTCGTCGCGGGTGTTGATGATCGGCCGCTTGAGGGTCGTCTCCAGGCCCACCTCGACCTCGAAGAAGTCGGCCCGTTGCGAGAGCTGGAAGCCCTGCATGCGGCTCTCGGTGCCGATGCCCACCCGTCCGGAGCCGGCGACCACCTGGCGGGTGACGAAGAACGGGATCAGCCCGCGGATGATGTCGAGGAACGGCGTCCGCCGGTCCATCAGGTAGTTCTCGTGCGCCCCGTACGAGGCGCCCTTCCCGTCGGTGTTGTTCTTGTACAGCTGGATCGCACTCGTGCCGGGGACCCGCGCGGCCCGCCGGGCCGCCTCGGCCATCACCTGCTCCCCCGCCTTGTCCCACAGGACGACGTCGCGCGGGTTGGTGACCTCCGGCGTCGAGTACTCCGGGTGCGCGTGGTCGACGTAGAGGCGGGCCCCGTTGGTGAGGATGACGTTGGCCATCCCCGAGTCCTCGTCGAGGTCGGTGTGGTCCAGCGCCTGGGCCGGGGAGAGGTCGAAGCCGCGGGCGTCGCGCAGCGGCGACTCCTCCTCGAAGTCCCAGCGCGGCCGGCGCGGGGTCGGCGCCTCGGCCACCGCCCACGCGTTGACGACCTGGCTGGACAGCGTCGTCGGGTTCGCCGTCGGCTGCCCGGGCACCGAGATGCCGTACTCGACCTCGGTACCCATGACCCGCCGCACGCTCATGCGTCCAACCCTAGGCGTCGTGGCCGACGGCGTCGGGGACGACGGCGTCGGGGACGACGGCGTCCGGGGCGGGCGCACGCCGCGGACCACGGACGACGACGGCCCGGCCCCGCGCCGCAGCGGGGACCGGGCCGTCGTCCGGCCCCGTCCAGGGCACCGCCGCCGGCCCCGTCCCGAGGTACGGTCCCGTCCCGAGGCACGGCCTCGTCCGGGCACCGCCCCGAGCTCGCGAGGGATGGGGGGACGGGGTCCTTCTCCGAGGGGTGAGGAGAACGGGGTCCTTCGACGGTGGGGAGGACGGGGTCCTTCCAGAGGTCCTTCTCCTACAGGTACTGGCCGCTCCTACAGGTACTGGCCGGTGTTGGTCGCGGTGTCGATCGCGCGGCCGGACTCGGTGCCCTTGCCGCTGATGAGCGTGCGGATGTAGACGATCCGCTCGCCCTTCTTGCCCGAGATCCGCGCCCAGTCGTCGGGGTTGGTGGTGTTGGGCAGGTCCTCGTTCTCCTTGAACTCGTCGAGGCAGGCCTGCATGAGGTGGCCGACGCGCAGCCCGGCGGCGCCGGTCTCCAGCCGCTCCTTGATCGCCATCTTCTTCGCCCGGTCGACGATGTTCTGCAGCATCGCGCCGGAGTTGAAGTCCTTGAAGTACAGGACCTCCTTGTCGCCGTTGGCGTAGGTGACCTCGAGGAAGCGGTTCTCCTCACTCTCGGTGTACATCCGCTCGACGGTCCGCTGGATCATCCCGGCGACGGTCGCCTCTCGGCTGTTGCCGTGCTCGGCGAGGTCGTCGGGGTGCAGCGGCAGCGTGGTGGTCAGGTACTTGCTGAAGATGTCGCGGGCGGCCTCCGCGTCCGGCCGCTCGATCTTGATCTTCACGTCCAGCCGGCCGGGCCGCAGGATCGCCGGGTCGATCATGTCCTCGCGGTTGGAGGCGCCGATGACGATGACGTTCTCCAGCCCTTCCACGCCGTCGATCTCGCTGAGCAGCTGCGGCACGATCGTCGACTCGACGTCCGAGGACACCCCCGACCCGCGGGTGCGGAAGATCGAGTCCATCTCGTCGAAGAACACGATCACCGGTGTGCCCTCGCCGGCCTTCTCGCGGGCTCGCTGGAACACCAGCCGGATGTGCCGCTCGGTCTCGCCGACGTACTTGTTGAGCAGCTCGGGGCCCTTGATGTTGAGGAAGTAGGACTTGGCCTGCCCCTCCCCCTTCACCGCGGCGACCTTCTTGGCCAGCGAGTTGGCGACCGCCTTGGCGATCAGCGTCTTGCCGCACCCGGGCGGGCCGTAGAGCAGGATGCCCTTCGGCGGGCGCAGCTCGTACTCGCGGAACAGGTCGGCGTGCAGGAACGGCAGCTCGACGGCGTCACGGATCTGCTCGATCTGCCGGGACAGGCCGCCGATGTCGGCGTAGTCGATGTCGGGGACCTCTTCGAGGACGAGCTCCTCGACCTCGCTCTTGGGAATCCGCTCGTAGACGTAGCCCGAGCGGGTCTCCAGCAGCAGCGAGTCGCCGCTGCGCAGCGGCTGGTCGGCGAGGGACTCGGCGAGGTGGACCACCCGCTCCTCGTCGGTGTGCCCGATGACCAGCGCCCGCGGTGCCTCGCCGGCGATCGGCTCGAGCAGCTCCTTGAGCATCACGACGTCGCCGGCCCGCTCGAAGCCGCACGCCTGGACGACGTTCATCGCCTCGTTGAGCATGACCTCCTGGCCGTGCTGGAGGTCGTCGGCCTCCAGCGCCGGGGAGACCGAGACCCGCAGCTTGCGGCCGCCGGTGAAGACGTCGACCGTGCCGTCGTCGTGACGGGTGAGGAAGACGCCGTAGCCCGACGGCGGCTGGCCGAGCCGGTCGACCTCCTCCTTGAGCGTGACCAGCTGGTCGCGCGCGTCGCGCAACGTGGTGGCGAGCTTGTCGTTGCGCTCGGACAGGAACGCCGCACGACCCTCGGCCTCCGCGACCCGCTCCTCCAGCAGGCGCACCTGCCGGGGGCTGTCGGCCACCTTGCGGCGCAGCAGACCGATCTCCTCCTCCAGGTAGGAGATCTGGCTGAGCAGCGCTGCCACGTCACGCTCACGCCGCGCTCGGAACTCGTCGGGACCATTGCCAAGACCGGGGCCCATCGCGCACCTCCGACACGTCGGGAGAGCCAGGACGCAAATCTATACACGCCCGGCGACAGCGTGCCCGGGGCTCGCGGACGAGGCGGCCCCGCTGCAGGCGGAAGGACCCCGGCCCCCTCACGCCTCACAAGCTCGGCGCGAGCCTCTGGCCGGGGCCGGTGTGGACAGTCCTTTCAGCCCCTGCTGGGACGCCGCTGGCGCACCGGTGCCACGACGCCCTCCGCGAGCCGCCGCGCCGTGACGAGGAACGCGGTGTGCGCGACCATCCGGTGCTCCGGCCGGACGGCGAGGCCGACGGCGTGCCAGGGTCGCAGCAGCGACTCCCAGGCGTGCGGCTCGGTCCACACGCCCTGCGCCCGCAGCGCCTCCACGTAGGTCGACAGCTGCGTCGTCGTCGCGACGTACCCGACGAGCACGCCGCCGGGCCGCAGCGCCGCGGCCACGGTGGGCAGCACGGCCCACGGCTCCAGCATGTCGAGGACGACGCGGTCGACGACCTCGTCGGCGGGGTGCTCGGCGAGGTCGCCCAGCCGCAGCGACCAGTTGCCCGGGACCTCGCCGAAGAAGGCGCCGACGTTGGCACGGGCCACGTCGGCGAAGTCCTCCCGCCGCTCGTAGCTCGTGACGCTGCCCCGCTCCCCCACCGCACGCAGCAGCGAGCAGGTCAGCGCTCCCGACCCGGCGCCGGCCTCGAGCACGCGCATCCCGGGGCCGACGTCGCCGAAGCCCACGATCTGGGCGGCGTCCTTGGGGTAGATGACCTGCGCGCCGCGCGGCATCGAGAGCACGAAGTCGGCCAGCAGCGGCCGGAACGCCAGGTAGCCGGTGTTCGCCGTCGAGTGGACGACGGAGCCCTCCGGAGCGCCGATGAGATCGTCGTGCGCGATCGCGCCGCGGTGGGTGTGGAAGAGCCTGCCGGGCTCGAGGACGACGGTGTGCAGTCGACCCTTGGGATCGGTGAGCTGCACCCGGTCGCCGGCGACGAAGGCCCCGGGGACCGGTGCCAGCTGCGGCGCGTCGGCGGCCTCGAGGGTCTGCTGCTGGTCCACGGGCGGCCAGCCTACGGAGACGCCACCGCGTCCCGGCGCGCGCTCTCGGAACTGTCGGCGGGCGCACCTAGCCTCGTGCACGTGACGACGATGGTGCAGACCGGGCAGCCGGCGGACGCGGCTGCCTCTTCCTCGGGCGCGCCCGTCGACGAGACGGCAGCCCCGCGCCGGCCCTCGCTGTCTCCGAGCCGGGCGGCCGACTTCAAGACCTGTCCCCTGCTCTACCGGTTCCGCACGATCGACCGGCTGCCCGAGCGCAAGAGCCTGGCGGCGGTCCGCGGCACCCTGGTGCACACGGTGCTCGAGCGCCTCTACGACCTGCCCGCCCGACAGCGGACGGTCGAGGCGGCGCGCGAGCTGCTCGCGCCGGCGTGGGAGGAGCTGCGGGCCGACCCGGAGGTGGCGGAGCTCTTCGCCGAGGACGTGGCCGCCGGCGAGGCGTCTCCCGAGCAGTCCCTGGACGCCTCGTCACTGGAGGCATGGCTGGCCTCGGCAGGCCGGCTGGTGGAGACCTACTTCTCGCTGGAGGACCCGTCGCGGATCGAGCCGCACGGCCGCGAGGAGCTGGTCGAGGTCACGCTGCCCGACGGGCTGCTGCTGCGCGGCTACGTCGACCGGCTCGACGTCGCGCCCAACGGGGCCATCCGGGTGGTCGACTACAAGACCGGGTCGATGCCGCGCGAGGCGTTCGAGGGCAAGGCCCTGTTCCAGATGAAGTTCTACGCGCTGGTGCTGTGGCGCACCCGCGGCGTGGTGGCCAGCCAGCTCAAGCTGCTCTACCTGGGCGACGGCGACGCGTTGACCTACGCGCCCGACGAGGGCGAGCTGGTGCGCTTCGAGCGCACCCTGCAGGCGATCTGGACGGCGATCGAGCGGGCGGTGGCGGCCGGCGACTTCCGGCCCAACCGCACCAGGCTGTGCGACTGGTGCGACCACCAGGCGCTGTGCCCGTCGTTCGGCGGCACGCCCCCGCCGTTCCCCGCCGAAGCGGCGGCCGCCGCCGGGTGGCAGACGCTGCCGCTGATCGACCACGCCTGATTCGAGGTGGGGGGCGGGTCAGACCGACTCTTGCTCGCCGAGACCGAGCAGATCGTCGCCCAGCGAGTCGTCTGTCATGGCGTGGCCACTGCCGAAACTCTTGAGGACCACACCGGTCGCATTGCCCCGCGGAAGCCTGTCCGCATGGAAGAGTTCGATCGAACGGCAGACCTCGCAGTGCCGCTGGACCACAAACGGGGTCAGATCGACGCATCGCTCACGGCAGACCAACATGTACAGGCGGCCGTCCTCCAAAGGCGCGGCCGACGTGATCCGCCCCTTCTCGAACTCCGGGTGGTCGCCCATCGCCCACCAGACAAAGACGTCGAACACCCGCTCCCGCGACCGGTAGGAGCTGGACCGTGTCACGACCCACGGACTCTCCTTGAGGAACATCGCCTGGTCCAAGGCGGCCTCCAACCGGGGCAACAGACCGGCGAGGCGCTCCGCAGCTTCGGGGTTGGTCCGCGGCGCGGAGCCGTGGGCCCAGCGGTTGCGCTCCTCCACCAGCGCCTGCAGGTTGCCCAGCAACGATCCCCTGCCGCGAGCCGACCGATGCACCTTTGACAGGCCTGGTACCGCGTCGGGCGTGTCGACCGCGCGTTGTGCCGCCGCCCGGAGAACGTCGTGCCAGCTGCCCTGGGTCACACCGCGGTCGTACGCCCGTCGTAGGGACGTCAGCCCCTCGATCGCCGGGTCGACCGATCTCAACCAGGCCGCCGCGACCGCTCCCGCGCTGATGCTGAGCGCATCAGCGACCTCGAGCAGCGACTCGTACTGCTCCTTGGCGGTCGGGGCCGCCTGGAGCGCCCTGACGGTGCGGGCCACGGGGAAGGGCAGCTCCCGCGCCGCAGCGAGTATCGGCGACGACGCAACGGCATCCTCGCTGATTGGTGTGGGGGGTGACTCGGATGGGCGGTCGTGAGAGCCCTGCCGTGGGGGGCTGGGCGACCTCGTCGCCGCCCTCGTCGCCTGGCGGGTCGGCGCTCCGGTTGTCGGCCCCTGAGCTGTCGTCGGGGCCGTCGTGGCCGTGGTCGCCGATCCTCCGTCCGTCGATCGCGCGGCTCCGTCGACCCGTGGGGCGGCGGCACGGCGGCGTTGCGCACGTCGCCAACGCACGCGACGGACCTTCAGCCGGACCATGGCGGGGAACACCGCGAACAGCAGCGTCCACACCAGTGACCCCAGCAGGACGTCGAGCCAGCGCGGCAGTGGACTCGGCTGCTCACTCGTGCCCAACGCTGTGATGGACAGGCACGTCATCGCGAGCGTCCACCAGGCCAGCGGGTCACGGTACGGCGGCGCGTCGTACAGGCGGGCCAGGAGAGCGTTGGGCCGGCGGGGTCGGGGCGGGGGCGGCGCGTGCGCCTCGTGCTCACCGTCGACGGTCACGTCCGCATCGTCCCGCACGCTCCCACGTCCGCGAAAATCCGCCGCCGGTGCTGGCCGAGGGTGGTCGACGCGGCTCAGCCGACGCGCGAGGCGGCGCGGGCGCACTCCATCCCTGCGCACTCGCCGCTCGCGAGGCCGTCAGATGATCATGAAGTTGCGGTGGCGACACGCCTACGTGCGCCGGCGTGTCGCCACTCGAAATTCATGATCGTCGGGATGACGGCGGTCGCGGTGCCGCTGCTCGCTCAGGTGCAGGCGTCGACGGCGTCGCGGGCGGCCAGCACCTCGGCCAGGTCGGCCAGCCGCACGCCGGCCAGGGTGTCGCGCAGCACCAGCCCGGGCATCGGCGGCAGCGGCTGCAGGGACGGGACGCCGAGCACCGCGGCACCGGCCGCCACGCCCGCCGTGACCCCGGCCAGGGAGTCCTCGAGCACCACGCAGCCGGCGGCGTCCACCCCGAGGGCGGCCATCGCCTGCAGGTAGGGCGCCGGGTCGGGCTTGCGGACGGGCACCTCGTCGCCGCAGACGGTGACGTCGAAGGCGGGCAGCCCGGGCAGGTCGCGCTGGATCTGGGCCAGCACCAGGTCGGCCAGCCGCCGCGGCGTGGTTGTCACCAGCGCCGTCGGCAGCGCGGCGTCCCGGGCCTCGGTCAGCAGCTCGCGGGCGCCCGGCCGCCAGGTGACCGGGCCGGTCAGCAGGTCGGCGACGGCGTCCTCGATCCAGCGGCCGTCGGCGCGCATCTCGGCCTCGCCGCGGCTCACCCCGAGGTCGGCGTAGAGGATGCCCAGCGACGTCCGCATGCTCGTGCCGACCGTGCGCTCGCGCGCCTCGGGCGACATCTCGCCGCCCAGCCGGCGGGCGAGGGCGAACATCGCCTCGCCCCAGTGCTGCTCGGTCTCGACGAGCGTGCCGTCCATGTCGAAAAGCACCGCACCGAGCGCAGCCGTGTTGCCCCGCTGCAGGGGCCCGCGCCGAGCTTGCGAGGTGTGGGAGGCAGCGGGGTCCTTAATCGGTGCGGTACCCCAGGTTCGGGGAGAGCCACCGCTCGGCCTCCGCGAGCGTCCAGCCCTTGCGGCGGGCGTAGTCCTCGACCTGGTCGCGGCCGATGCGGCCCAGGGTGAAGTAGCGGGACTGCGGATGGGAGAAGTACAGGCCGCTGACCGCGGCGCCGGGCCACATGGCCATGCTCTCGGTGAGCGTGATGCCGGTGGTGGCCTCGACGTCGAGCAGTTCCCAGATGATCCGCTTCTCGGTGTGCTCCGGGCACGCCGGATAGCCCGGCGCCGGACGGATCCCCCGGTACTTCTCGGCGATCAGCGCGTCGTTGTCGAGGTGCTCGTCGGCGGCGTAGCCCCAGAACTCCCGGCGCACCCGCTCGTGCAGCCGTTCGGCGAACGCCTCGGCGAGCCGGTCGGCCAGCGCCTCCAGCAGAATCGCGCTGTAGTCGTCGTTCGCGGCCTTGAACGCCGCGACCCGCTCGGCCGAGCCGAGGCCCGCGGTGACGGCGAACGCGCCGACGTAGTCGCGCAGCTCCGTCTCCTTCGGCGCCACCAAGTCGGCCAGCGACTTGCGCGGCGAGCCGTCCCGGCCCTCCGTCTGCTGGCGCAGCTGGTGCAGCGTGGTCCGGACGGCGCGGCGCGACTCGTCGGTGTAGACCTCGATGTCCTCGCCGTCCACCCGGTTGGCCGGGAACAGGCCGAGCACGCCCCTGGCCTGCAGCCAGCCCTCGGAGACGATCCGGTCGAGCATCGCCTGCGCGTCCTCGTACAGCCGCCGCGCGGCCTCGCCGCTGGCCGGGTTGTGCAGGATGTCGGGGAACCGGCCGCGCATCTCCCAGGCGTTGAAGAACGGCTGCCAGTCGATGTAGCCGCGCAGTTCCTCGAGCGGGTAGTCGGCGAAGACCTTCGTGAACTGGGTGGCCTCGCCGTGCAGGTGGTCGCAGTCGGGCCCGGTACAGACGTCCTTGGCCTGCTGAAGCAGCATCCGCGGCCGCGGCGGTGCGTAGTCGCTCCAGTCGACCGGCGTCGCCGCAGCGCGGGCGGCGTCGAGCGGGAGCAGCGCGCGGGTGTCCCGGCGGGCGGCGTGCCGCTCGCGCAGGCCGGCGTACTCGGTCTCCACCTCGGCCAGCAGTTTCGGTCGCTGCTCGTTGGACAGCAGCGCGGCGACCACGGGCACCGACCGGGACGCGTCCTTCACCCAGATGACCGGCCCGTGGTAGCGCGGGGCCACCTTGACCGCCGTGTGCGCGCGCGACGTCGTCGCCCCGCCGATGAGCAGCGGGATGTCGAAGCCCTGCCGCTCCATCTCGGCGGCGAGGTTGCTCATCTCGTCCAGGGACGGGGTGATCAGCCCGGAGAGGCCGATGACGTCGGCGCCCTCCTGCTTGGCGGCCTCGAGCACCTGCTGCGCCGGCACCATGACGCCGAGGTCGACGACGTCGTAGTTGTTGCACTGCAGGACGACGCCGACGATGTTCTTGCCGATATCGTGGACGTCGCCCTTCACGGTGGCCATGACGACCTTGCCGTTGCTGCGCTCGGCGTCGCCCGGCTGCTTCTCCGCCTCGATGAACGGGATGAGGTGGGCGACGGCCTTCTTCATCACGCGCGCGGACTTCACCACCTGCGGCAGGAACATCTTGCCGGCGCCGAACAGGTCGCCGACGACGTTCATGCCGTCCATCAGCGGCCCCTCGATGACCTCGATCGGCCGACCGCCGCGCTCGCTGATCTGGACCCGGAGCTCCTCGGTGTCGCTCTCGGCGAACTCGTCGATGCCCTTGACGAGGGCGTGGGTGATGCGCTCGGCCACCGGCAGCGACCGCCACTCCTCCGTGGCGACCTCCTTGACCGCGCCGTCCCCGGCGTACTCGCCGGCGATCTCCAGCAGGCGCTCGGTGCTGTCGGGGCGGCGGTTGAGGACGACGTCCTCGATGCGCTCGCGCAGCCGCTCGGGCACCTCGTCGTAGACCTCCAGCGCCCCGGCGTTGACGATGCCCATGTCCATGCCGGCCGCGATCGCGTGGTACAGGAAGACCGCGTGGATCGCCTCCCGCACGCGGTTGTTGCCGCGGAAGGAGAAGGAGACGTTCGAGACCCCGCCCGAGACCAGCGCGCCCGGCAGGTTCTGCTTGATCCAGCGCGTGGCCTCGATGAAGTCGAGCCCGTAGTCGGCGTGCTCCTCGATGCCCGTGGCCACGGCGAAGACGTTCGGGTCGAAGATGACGTCCTCGGCCGGGAAACCGACCTGGTCGACGAGGATGTCGTAGGCGCGCCGGCAGATCTCCTTGCGCCGGTCGAGGGAGTCGGCCTGGCCCTGCTCGTCGAAGGCCATGACGACGACGGCGGCGCCGTGCTTGCGGCACAGCCGCGCGTGGCGGACGAACTCCTCCTCCCCCGCCTTGAGGGAGATGGAGTTGACGATCGACTTGCCCTGCACGCATTTGAGGCCGGCCTCGATGACCTCCCACTTGGAGGAGTCGACCATCACCGGCACGCGGCAGATGTCGGGCTCGGCGGCGACCAGCTTGAGGAAGCGGTCCATCGCCTCGACGCCGTCGATCATCCCCTCGTCCATGTTGACGTCGATGACCTGGGCGCCGGCCTCCACTTGCTGGCGGGCGACGGCCAGCGCGGTCGGGTAGTCGCCCTCGCGGATGAGCTTGCGGAAGCGGGCCGAGCCGGTGATGTTGGTCCGCTCGCCGACGTTGACGAACAGGCTGTCCTCGGTGACCGTCAGCGGCTCGAGACCGGAGAGCAGCAGGGCCGGGGTCGACTCGGGCACCGTCCGCGGGGCGCGGCCCTCGACGGCTGCGGCGATGGCGGCGATGTGCGCCGGCGTGGTCCCGCAGCAGCCGCCGACCAGGTTGACCAGGCCGGCCTCGGCGAACTCGGCGAGGACGGCGGCGGTCTCCTCCGGAGACTCGTCGTACTCGCCGAAGGCGTTGGGCAGGCCGGCGTTCGGGTAGCAGGAGACGAAGGTGTCGGCGATCCGCGACAGCTCGGCGAGGTAGGGCCGCATCTCCGCAGCGCCGAGCGCGCAGTTCAGCCCCACGAGCAGCGGCCGCACGTGCCTGACCGAGTGCCAGAACGCCTCGGTGACCTGGCCCGACAGCGTCCGGCCCGACGCGTCGGTGATCGTGCCCGAGATCATCACCGGCCAGCGCCGACCGCGCTCCTCGAACAGCGTCTCCAGCGCGAAGATGGCGGCCTTGGCGTTGAGCGTGTCGAAGATCGTCTCGATCAGCAGGACGTCGACCCCGCCGTCGACCAGGCCGCCCGCCTGCTCCAGGTAGGCCAGGGCGAGTTCGTCGAAGGTGACGTTGCGGGCGCCGGGGTCGTTGACGTCCGGGGAGATGGACGCCGTGCGGCTGGTCGGCCCCAGGGCGCCCACGACGTAGCGCGGCTTGTCCGGCGTGCGCGCGGTCATCGCGTCGCACTCGGCGCGGGCCAGCCGCGCCGACGCCACGTTGATCTCGTAGGCGAGGTCGGACATGCCGTAGTCGCGCAGCGAGATCGCCGTGGCGTTGAAGGTGTTGGTCTCGATCAGATCCGCGCCGGCCTCGAGGTACTCCCGGTGGATGCCGGCGATGATGTCGGGCGCGGTGATGCTCAGCAGGTCGTTGTTGCCCTGGACGTCGGTGTGCCAGTCGGCGAAGCGCTCGCCGCGGTAGCCGGCCTCGTCGGGCCGGTCGCGCTGGATCGCCGTCCCCATAGCGCCGTCGAGCACCAGGATCCGCTGTTCGAGCATCGCCGTGAGCTCCGCCGTGGCATCCGGGCGGAGGGCGCTCGACTCGTCGCGGGACTGCACCGAGCCAGGGTAGCCGCCCGCGGAGGCACCGGGTCGCCCGCGCGAGGGACGCCGGTCCCGCCGTCCGGGCCGAGCACCGCGGCGGGACGGCGCGGCCGACGTAGGCTCGCAGGGGTGATCGACCCGAAGTCCACCCCTGAGGACCTGCCCCGGCTCGACGACCCGGTCGTGGTCGTCGCCTTCGAGGGCTGGAACGACGCCGGGGACGCCGCCACCGGGGCGCTCGAGCACCTCGAGCTCATCTGGGACGCCACCCCGCTCGCCGCGCTCGACCCCGAGGACTACTACGACTTCCAGGTCAACCGGCCCACCGTCTCGCTGATCGGCGGGGTCAGCCGCCGGGTCGAGTGGCCCACCACGCGCATCTCCGTGGCCCGCCCACCGGACTCCGGGCGCGACGTCGTCCTCATCCGCGGGATCGAGCCCAACATGCGCTGGCGCGGCTTCTGCGAAGAGCTCATCGAGCTGTGCCAGGAGCTCGACGCCCGCACCGTCGTCGGCCTGGGCGCGCTGCTGGCCGACACCCCGCACACCCGGCCCACTCCGGTCTCCGGCTCGGCCTACGACACCGAGTCGGCCGAGAGGTGGGGCCTGGAGACGTCCCGGTACGAGGGCCCCACCGGCATCCTGGGGGTCTTCCAGGACGCCTGCGTGCAGGCCGGCCTCCCGGCGATCAGCTTCTGGGCCGCCGTCCCCCACTACGTCTCCCAGCCGCCGTCGCCGCGGGCCACCGTGGCGCTGCTGCAGCGGGTCGAGGAGGTCCTCGAGCTCCCCGTCCCGCTGGGCGCGCTGCCGCAGCAGGCCGAGGACTGGGTCAAGACCGTCGACGAGATGGCCAACGAGGACGCCGAGGTCGTCGAGTACGTGCGCTCGCTCGAGGAGCGGGCCACCGAGTCCGACCTGTCCAACGCCAACGGCGACTCGATCGCCCGCGAATTCGAGCGCTACCTCCGCCGCCGGGGTTCTTCTCCCGGCTGAACGAGGTGCCGGCTGTGACGGCTCTTCCCGCGGGGTCGCCCTCTCCTCGCGAGTTCGACGGTCTCCGGATCGTCGGGGTCTGATCGCCCCGATTTCATCGTGCTCGTGGTGCGGTCTGTTGGGGATAGCGGAGGTCGTCCGACCCGTGGGGTACAACCGCGGGGCGATGGACGGCGGACTACTGGGGGCGCAGCAGCGGGCGCATGCGCGCTGACGCGTCGGCGGCGAAGAGTCGGTCGTGCGTCGAGAGCGCGAACCGGTCGGTCATCCCGGAGACGTAGTCGACGACCTGGGTCACCGGGTCGGCCTCGGTGTCCCGGTAGGACGCCGGGATCAGCTCGGGGTGGGCCAGGTGGTGGTCGACCAGCCGCCGGGTGACGTCGATGGCCAGCTGCTTCTGCCCGGCCGCGGTCTCCGAGGCGTACACCCGCTCGAACATGAAGGCCCGCAGCTCGTGCATGGCCTCCAGCGGCTCGGGCGCCATGACCACCGATCCCCCGTCGGCCAGCGAGCCCGCGACGACCGCGTCGATCATGGCCCCGACCATCCGGCTGCCCGGATCGCCGAAGACGCCGCGCGCCCGGGCCGGGAGATCCTCGACCCGCAGCACCCCGGCGCGGACGGCGTCGAGCGCGTCGTGGGACAGGTAGCCGATGCGGTCCGCGTAGCGCACGCACTCCGCCTCGCGGGTGGTGGGCGGCGGGGTGATCTTCCAGCTGTGCGCGCGGATGCCGTCGCGGACCTCCCAGGTGAGGTTGAGGTGCTCGAGCACCTCGACGATCCGCACCCCCTGGGCGGCGTGGTGCCAGCCGCCGGGGACGTAGGGCCCCAACGCGTCCTCGCCGATGTGCCCGAACGGCGAGTGGCCCAGGTCGTGGCCGAGCGCGATCGCCTCGGCGAGGGTCTCGTTGAGGCCCAGTGCCCGGGCCAGCGAGCGGGCCACCTGGGTGACCTGCAGCGTGTGGGTCAGCCGGGTGACGAAGTGGTCGCCGTCGGGGTTGAGGAAGACCTGCGTCTTGTGCTTGAGCCGGCGGAAAGCCTTGGCGTGCAGGATCCGGTCGCGGTCCCGCTCGAAGGCGGTGCGCAGGGCGTCCTCGGCCTCGGGGACGGCGCGGCCGCGCGTGGCGGTGGAGCGGGTGGCCGCCGGCGCGAGCGCCTGCTCCGCGCGCTCCCGGGCCGCCCGGTCGACCAGCCGGAAGGACCCCTCGCCCATCAGTGCGCCCGGGACGCCGGGCCGTCGAGTGCTCTGCCGGGGACGCACGGGTCCAGCGCCACGCCCAACAGCGCGACGCCCAACAGCGCGTCGACCGCGTCGGCGACGACGGTCGGCGCGCCGTCGTCGGTCTCGTCGCCCGGTGCGGCGGCGAGGGTCTGCTCGGCCCACGTGTCGACGAGGGCGATGGCGCCGGGGCTGTCGAGGTCGTCGGAGAGCCGCTCGCGCAGGCCCTGCAGCACCGGGGCGGCCGGGGCGCCGGCGTCGCGGGCGACCGCGCGGCGCCAGGTGGCCAGCCGCCGCTCCGCCGTCCGCAGCAGGTCCGGCGTCCAGGCGCGGTCGGTGCGGTAGTGCCCGGCCAGCAGCGCCAGGCGGATCGCCATCGGGTCGACGCCCTCGCCGCGCAGCTTGGAGACGAACACCAGGTTGCCGCGGCTCTTGCTCATCTTCTCGCCGTCCAGGCCGATCATCGCCGCGTGCACGTAGGTCCGGGCGAAGGGCTGCTTCACCCCCGTCGCCGAGGAGGAGAGCGCCTCGGCGTGGACGGCGGAGAACTCGTGGTGCGGGAAGACCAGGTCGCTGCCGCCGCCCTGGACGTCGAAGCCCATCCCGATCGTCTCCAGCGCGATCGTGGCGCACTCGATGTGCCAGCCGGGGCGGCCGGCGATGCCCTTCGGCCCGGGCCAGGACGGCTCCCCCGGCCGCTGCCCGCGCCAGAGCATCGGGTCGAGCCGGTTGCGCTTGCCGGGGCGGTCGGGGTCGCCCCCGCGCTCGGCGGAGAACCGGAGCATGGTGGCGTCGTCGTAGCCGGATTCGGCGCCGAAGCCGGGGGCCTGCGCGACGTCGTGGTAGACGTCGCCGGTGCCGTCGTCGAGCACGTAGGCCAGCCCCTCGTCGAGCAGCGTCTCGACGTGGGCGACGATCCGCGGGACCGACTCGACGGCGCCGACGTAGTCGTCGGGCGGCAGCACCCGCAGCGCCGTCATGTCCTCCCGGAACAGCGCGGTCTCGCGCATGCCGAGGACCACCCAGTCCTCGCCGTCCCGCTCGGCGCGCTCGAGCAGCGGGTCGTCGATGTCGGTGACGTTCTGCACGTAGTGGACAGCGGAGCCGCCGTCCCGCCACACCCGGTTGACCAGGTCGAAGGCCAGGTAGGTGGCCGCGTGGCCCAGGTGCGTGGCGTCGTAGGGCGTGATGCCGCAGACGTACATCCGCGCGGTCGTGTCGGGCTGGGTGGCGACCACCTCGCCGCGGGCGGTGTCGTGCACCCTGAGGACCGGACCGGTGCCCGGGAGGGTCGGGAGGAGCGGGGCGGGCCAGGCGAGCACGCATCGAGCCTAGAGGCGGGTACCCACACGACCGGGCCGCCCTCATCCTGTCGGAGGACCACCGGAGGAGGAACCGTGGAGCTGGACGAGTACCTGCCGGTCCTGCAGAAGGCCGACGCGCGCTTCGCCGACGCCGCCGCCGAGGCGGTGCTGGCCCGGGGCTGGGGGGCGCCGGTGCCCGGCTGCTCCGGCTGGACGCTGGCCGACCTGGTCTGGCACCTGGCCGAGGTGCAGCACTTCTGGGCGTGGGTGGTCCGCACCCGGGCGACCGACCCGGGGACCTACGTCGAGCCGGTCCGGCGTCCGGACGACGAGCTGCTCGGCTACGCGCTGGCCCGGTCGGCGGAGCTGGAGACGGTGCTGGCCGGCGCTGACCCGGCCGAGCGGGTGTGGACCTGGGCGCCCCGGCAGGACGTCGGCTTCGTGCTGCGCCGGCAGGCGATGGAGGCGGTCGTGCACACCGTCGACGTCGAGCAGGTGCTCGGCGACGTCCGCCCCCTGCCGGCCGACGTCGGCCTGGACGGACTGGACGAGTGGCTCGAGGTGATGGTCCCCGGCGCCCTGCCGCAGGGACCGCCGGAGGACGCGCATCCCGTCGTCCTGCACGCCGTGGACGCCGGCGTCGAGCGCACCCTCTTCCCCGGCTCCCGACCGGTGCCGATCGCCCGGCTCACCGGCACCGCCGGCGACCTGCTGCTCGCCGTCTGGCGGCGGGTGCCGCTGGAGGTGCTCACCGTGGACGGCGACGGTCTGCAGGCCGCCGCGATGCTCGACGTCGTCCGCCTGGAGTAGGCCGCCGGCTCAGGGCCAGGTGGTGGCGTGCCGGTCGAAGTCCGCGCCGGTCTGGACGCCGACGACGCAGAACACCAGCCCGGCGGGGTCCTTCATCTGCCAGAACGACCCCATGTCCCGGTGCCGCTCCGCACCCGCCGCCTCGAGGCGCGCCACCTCGGCCGGGATGTCGTCGGTCTCGACGTCCACGTGCCAGCGCGGCGGCGTCCCGTGCCCGGTGCGCTGGACCTCGAGATGGAAGCCGTCGGCGAAGGAGCCCAGCGAGGACCAGTGGTCGTCGGCCGGGTCGGGTTCGACCGGGTGGCCGGTCGCGGCGGACCAGAACCGCCGCCCGGCGTCGTGGAGCTCGGGCGGCAGGTCCATCAGCAGGATCGCCAGTCGCGAACGATGCGGCATGGCAGGAATGATGTCCCGCCGAGCGGGGGGCCGGAGGCCTCCGCGACGAGGGCCAGGATGGGCTCCACGCAGCACGGGCACGGCACGTGGCCGCACGCGGTCGGAGGAGTGGGGCCGGAGGCCTCCGCGACGACGGCCGGGATGGGCTCCACGCAGCACGGGCACGGCACCTGGCCGCGTGTGGAGCCCGGTAGAGCGACCATCAAAACGGCGGCCAGGGCAGGGCGGGCCAGTCGCCGCTGGGCTGCGGGTGGCGGCCGGTGCGCAGCAGTTCGGCGACCCGCTGCTGGGTGCGCCGAACCTCGCGACGGGTCAGGTGCTCGTGCAGCTGTTCGCCGAGGTCGCCGAGCAGGTCGCCGGTGAGCCGCTCCAGCACCTCGAGGGCCTCGCCCGGCAGCGGCTGGCCGGCCCAGCGCCACAGCAGGGTGCGCAGCTTCGGGTCGACGGAGAAGCAGATGCCGTGGTCGACGCCGTACACGTGCCCGTCGGACATCGGGATGATGTGCCCGCCCTTGCGGTCGGCGTTGTTCACGACCGCGTCGAAGACCGCCATCCGGCGCAGGCCCGGGTGGTCGGAGCGCACGAACGCGGCCAGGTCGACGGCGGGGTCGCCGTCCACCCACAGCTGCACCATGCCCGGGCCGAACGGACCGTCGCGCAGCACGGTCGGCGGCACGACCCGCCAGCCGGTGGCCGCCGACACCAGCGCCGCGGCGACCTCGCGGCCGGCGAGGGTGCCGTCGGGGAAGTCCCACAGCGGCCGCTCCCCCACGACCGGCTTGTAGACGCACTCGGCCTCGAACTCGTCGGTGCGGATGGCGCCGACGAGGGTGACGTTGCTGGCGTCGAGCATCCGGCCCTCGAGGTCGATCTCGCCCTCGAGCAGCAGGGTGCGCGCCTCGACGTCGTCGGCCGGCGTGCGCAGACCCGCGGTGGCGTCGGCGGGGCGCTCGGTCATCGGGGTGGCGGTGCGGGGCTCAGCGGCGGTAACCGTTCTGCCGCGGGCAGACGTGCCCGGCGGGGTCCAGCGGCAGCGAGCACAACGGGCAGGCCGGCCGGCCCGCGGCCACGACCCGGCGCGCCCGGACGACGAAGGCCCGGGCGGCGGAGGGGGTGATCGTCACCCGCAGCGCGTCGGGGCCTTCCTCGCTGTCGGAGAGGATGACGTCCTCCTCGACCGGCTCGTCGCCGGCGGCCACGGCCTCGACGACGACGGCCTGCGCGTCGCCGTCCCACGCCAGGCCCATCGCGGCCACGCGGAACTCCTCGTCGACCGGGGCGGTGAGCGGCTCCAGGTCGTCGACCTCGGCGTCCGGGGGGACGACGGTGCCCGGCCGGCTGGCGACCTCGTCGAGCAGCTCGTTCATCCGGTCGGCGAGCACCTGCACCTGCGCCTTCTCCAGCGCCACGCTCACCACGCGCCCGGCGGAGTCGGCGGCCTGCAGGTAGAAGGTGCGATCGCCGGGCTGGCCCACCGTGCCGGCGACGAACCGGGACGGGCGGTCGAAGAGGAACAGCTGGCGGGGCACGGGCCCAGGTTACGCGGGCGCGGAGACCGGGCCGGGGACGCCGAGGTCAGACGGTGGCGCCGGCACCCCCGCCGACGACGGCGTCGGAGTCGGTCTTCCGCCGGCGGCGGCCCTTGCGCTTGGGCGGCACGAGCGCGGCGACGTCCCCGCCGGTGTCGTTCATGCGGACGACGAACGGGCGGGTGTCGGTGTAGGTGACCACCGAGACCGACGCGGGGTCGACGACGATCCGCTGGAACTGGTCCAGGTGCAGACCCAGCGCGTCGGCGAGCACCGCCTTGATGACGTCACCGTGGCTGCAGGCCAGCCAGACGGCGTCCGGCCCCAGGCGGGCGTTCCACTCCCGGACGGCGGCGACCGCGCGGGCCTGGGTCTGCGCCAGTCCCTCACCCTCCGGCCCGGGGAAGACCGCCGCCGACGGGTGCTGCTGCACCACCTTCCACAGCGGATCCTTGACCAGCTCCTTGAGCGGGCGGCCGGTCCAGTCGCCGTAGCGGGCCTCGCCGAGCCGGTCGTCGGTGGCCAGCTCGAGGTCGCGCCCGGCGAGGACGGCGGCGGCGGTCTGCCGACAGCGCTCCAGCGGGCTGCTCACCACGGCGGCGAGGGGCACCGGCGCCAGCCGCTCCCCCACCGCCTTCGCCTGCTGCGAGCCGGTCTCGTCGAGCTGCACGCCCGGGGTCCAACCGGCCAGCACGCCGCCGGTGTTGGCCGTCGTCCGGCCGTGCCGCAGGAGGAGAACGGTGGTCACGACGTCCGAGACTAGAGAAAGGACCGTCTTGCCCCCCACCGCTCGCGAGCTCGCGGCAGGACCCTGCGGGAGACCGGACCTCAGCCTCCGCCTGCGGTGTCCACGGCTGCGACCATGTCGTCCAGGCGACGCGACCGCTCCGCTCGACGGCGGATCTGACGGCGTGGCTCGCGGAGTTGGTCGCCGCGCTCGACGTCGGGCCGGTGCACCTCGTGGGCCACTCGGCCGGAGCCCACCTGGCGCTCTCCGCCGGCCTGGAGGGCAGCCCCGTGCCGGCCTCCCTGTCGCTGCTCGACCCGACGGCGTGCTTCGCAGGCTTCAGCCCGCGCTACCTGCTGCGCGCGCTGCCGACACTGGTGCACCCACAGCTGACGGCGTCCCACGGTTCCTGGCCTGGGAGACCCGGGGTCGCACGCTGGACCCGGCGTGGCTGGACGTCTACGTCCGCGGCGCCGCCGAGGTCGCGCGGACGCCTCTCGTCCGGACCCGCCGTCCGCCGAGGGACCGGCTCGCCCGGCTGAGCACGCCGACGCTGGTGGTCGTCGCTGGCCGCAGCCGCGCGCACGACCCGCGCCGGGTGGCGGAGGACGCCCGGTCACTGCTGCCCGACGCCACCGTCGTGGAGCTGCCGGCGGCCAGCCACCACACGATGCGGTCCTGGACGCCGACGAGATCGCCGCGGCCATCGGCGACCACGTCGAGCGGAGCACGCACCGCCATCGTTGATCATGGGCTCGTTGCCGGCGGACACGCCGTGGTCCGCGTGTCCCGGCGCAACAAGCCCATGATCAACTCCGCCGGAGGACTGGAGGAGAGTCGGGGGAGGCCAAGGGGGAAGGTCACTGCGGGTCCAGGACCCCGGCGGCGACGAGGACGAGGACGAACACCCCCAGCACGATCCGGTAGACGACGAACGGCGTGAAGCTGCCGCGGTCGAGGTAGCGCAGCAGCCAGGCGATCACGACCAGCCCGATGCCGAAGGCGAGCACCGTGGCCAGGATCGTCGGCCCCCAGTCGACCGCCTCCCCCGCGACGCCGCCGGTGAGCGCCTCGTACGCCTGGAAGAACCCCGACGCGAGGACGGCGGGGATGGCGAGCAGGAACGAGTAGCGCGCGGCGGCCGCCCGCGAGTACCCGAGGAACAGCCCCATGGTGATCGTGCCCCCGGAGCGGGAGACGCCGGGGACGAGCGCCATGGCCTGGGCGAACCCGAAGGCGATGCCGTGCCCGACGGTCAGCTGGTCCAGCTCCCGTTTCTTGCTGCCCACCCGGTCGGCCCAGTAGAGGACCAGCGAGAAGGCGATGAGGGCGGTCGCGATGATCCGCAGGTCGCGGAAGGTGGTCTCGATGCGGTCCTGGAGCAGCAATCCGAGGACGGCGATCGGCAGGGTGCCGACGATGATCAGCCACCCCATCCGGGCGTCGGGGTCGCTGCGCATGGCGCGGTCGCCGAGCGAGCGCACCCAGGCGCTGATGATCCGTCCGATGTCGTGGCGGAAGTAGAGCAGCACCGCGGCCTCGGTGCCGATCTGCGTGATCGCGGTGAACGCCGCCCCCGGGTCGCCCCACCCGAATGCCTCCCCCACCACCCGCAGGTGCGCGCTCGAGGAGATCGGCAGGAACTCCGTCAGGCCCTGGACCAGCCCCAGGACGACGGCCTCGATCCAGCTCATCGCTTGCTCCGCCCCCGATGGTCGGTGCGGACGGCGACGGGCGGAGGCGCTGCGGACACGACCGTCGACCCTAGAGCTCCCCCGTGTGAGGACCATGAGGCCGCTCCGGGGTGTCGGCGTCCTGATCCGGCGGGGCTCGGCCCGCCGGTAGGTTGGCCTCCCGTGGAACAACGCGCGCTCGGGCGCAGCGGGCTGGTGATCTCGCGCCTGGCCCTGGGCACCATGACCTGGGGCCGGGACACCGACGAGGACGAGGCCGCGATGCAGCTGACCGCCTTCGTCGACGCCGGCGGCACGCTGGTCGACACCGCGGACGTCTACTGCGACGGGGAGAGCGAGCGCACCCTCGGCCGGCTGTTGTCCGACGTCGTCCCCCGCTCCGACGTGCTGGTCGCCACCAAGGCCGTGGGGCGCACCGGGCCGGGGCCGATGGGCCGCGGCGGGTCGCGCGGGCACCTGCTGGCCGCGCTGGACGCCTCTCTTGAGCGTCTGGGCACCGACCACGTCGACCTGTGGCAGCTGCACACCTGGGACGACACCACGCCCCTCGAGGAGACCCTCGCCGCCTGCGACGCCGCGGTCGTCTCCGGCCGGGTGCGCTACGTCGGCATCAGCAACTTCACCGGCTGGCAGACCGCGCAGGCGGTCACCTGGCAGCGGGCCTGGCCGGGCCGGGTGCCGCTGGTGAGCACCCAGGTGGAGTACTCGCTGCTGCAGCGCGGCGTCGAGCGGGAGGTGGTGCCCGCCGCCGAGGCGCTCGGGCTCGGCGTGCTGGCCTGGTCGCCGCTCGGCCGCGGGCTGCTCACCGGCAAGTACCGGAGCGGCACGCCGGCGGAGTCCCGCGGCGCCGCCCCGCAGTGGCAGGGCTTCATCGACGGGCTGCGCTCGGCGAAGGCCGATCGGATCGTCGAGGCGGTCGTCACCGCCGCCGAGGGGCTGGGCACCTCACCGCTGGCCGTCGCGCTGGCCTGGGTGCGCGACCGGCCCGGGGTCACCGCCCCGGTGGTGGGTGCGCGCACCGCCCAGCAGCTGCAGGCCTCCCTGGACGCCGAGGCGGTGCGCCTGCCGGCGGCGATCCGCACGGCGCTCGAGGACGTCTCGGCCCCGTACTTCGGCTACCCCGAGCGGCGGTCCGACCCATGAGCACCGCGACGACCGATCCCGTCTTCGCCGCGTTCTGCGCCGCGGGCCTGTGGCCGGGCCTGGGCAAGCGAGCGGCGGCCGAGCTCCCGGCCGCCGGCATCACCTCGCCCGACGACGTCACCGCCGACCGGCTGCGGGGACTTCCTCGCGTGGGCCGGCAGCGCGCCGAGCGGCTGTTCTCCAGCTTCCTGGCGGCCGCGCCCACCTACGAGGTCGTGGCGCTGCTGGTCGGCGCGGGCCTGGAGGCCCGGCTGGCGGCCACCGCCGCCGACGCCCTGGGCAGCGACGCCGCCCGCCGGCTGCGCGACGACCCGTGGGCGCTGCTCGGCCTGACCGGCGTCACCCTGGGCGACGCCGACCGGCTGGCCATCGCCGTCCTGCCCGGCGCCGACCGGCAGGACACCCGGCGCGGCCGGGCGATCGTCGCGCAGACCCTGCGGACGGCGAGCCGCGACGGGCACACCGTCCTCCCCGCCGACCTGGTGGTCGCCGCGCTGCGCGCCGAGGGGATCAGCGACCCGGCCGCGGCGATCGTCGCGGCGGTCGAGTCCGGCGACGTGCTCGAGCACGAGCCACCGGAGCCGGAACACGACGAGGACGCCGACCTCGACGAGCTCCCCGAGCCGGCAAAAGGACCTCGGTCTGCCCTCCACTCGCAAGCTCGCGAGGGAACCCGGACCGAGGCCTTACGGACGCTGTCGCTGGCGCGCTACGGGATGGCCGAGGAGGCGGTCGCGGAGAACCTGGCCCGGCTGGCCGCGACCGCCGAGCGGATCGCCGACCCCGCCGCCGTCCGCTCGGTGGCCAAGGGCCTGGACGACGCGCAGAAGCAGGCCGTGGCCCAGGTGCTCGCCGCGGGGGTCAGCCTGCTGACCGGCGGGCCGGGCACCGGCAAGAGCCGCACCGTGGCCGCGGTCGTCACGCTGCTGCGCTCCAAGGGCACCGAGGTCGCGCTCGCCGCGCCCACCGGCCGGGCGGCCAAGCGGCTGGAGGAGCTCACCGACCACCCGGCAGTCACCGTGCACCGGCTGCTGGGCGCACAGGGCACCTCGGGTGGGTTCGCCCGCAACGAGGAGTGGCCCCTCGATGCCGACGTCGTCGTGGTCGACGAGGCCTCGATGCTCGACGTCGAGCTGACCGCGGCGCTGCTGGAGGCGTGCCCGGACGGCACCCACCTGCTGCTGGTCGGCGACCCGGCGCAGCTGCCCTCGATCGGCCCGGGGCACGTGCTGGGCGACCTCATCGACTCCGGCGTCGTCCCGGTGACCGAGCTGACCACCCTCTACCGGCAGGCGGAGGGCGGGGCGATCGCGCGGCTGGCGGGCGCCGTCCGGGCCGGGGAGCTGCCGCCGGTGGACTCCCCCGACCGCGAGGTCGTCGTCGTGCCGGCCGGCGGCAGCGCGGAGGCGGCCAAGCGGGTGGTGCAGCTGGTCACCGACTCGATCCCGCGGGCGCTGAAGATCGACCCCGCGACGGTGCAGGTGGTGACCCCGGTGCACCGCGGGCCGGCCGGCACCATCGAGTTGAACAAGGCGCTCAAGGCCAAGCTGAACCCGGGCGAGGGCACGGTGTGGGGCTTCGACGTCGGCGACCGCGTGGTGGCCACCGCCAACCACCTCGACCTCGAGCCGACCGGGTTCGCCAACGGCGAGGTCGGGGTGGTCACCGGCACCGGCGACGGCACCCTCGACGTCGCCTTCGCCTCCGGGCCGGTCACGGTGAGCGGGTCGGCGATGAGCGACCTGCGGCACGGGTGGGCGATCACCGTGCACCGCGCGCAGGGCTCGGAGTGGCCCGGCGTGGTCGTCGTCCTGCCGCCGGAGGCCGGCGGGATGCTGTCACGTCCGCTGGTCTACACCGCGCTCACCCGGGCGCAGCGGCACCTGTCGGTCGTGCACGCCACCGGTGCGGCGCTGGCCCGCGCGGTGCGCGAGGTCGACGTCCGGCCGCGGCGGACCCGGCTGGCGCGGCTGCTCGCCGAGAACGCCGACTGAAGAAGGACCCCGTCCTCCCCACCCTCGCAAGCTCGGGGGGCCCTGGACGGGGCCGTCGCGCGCGAATGGCACCTACCGGGTGGCGCAGAGGAGCCGACGGGTGGCCGCCTGCAGCTGGCCGGGGCAGGTCAGCGGCCGCGGGAACGGCACCCGCAGGTCGCGCCGGCCGGCCGGGCGCTCGATGCGCAGCCGGTAGCCGAAACGGTCCAGGCCCAGCGGGCGGACGACGTCGTGCGGGCCGAGGTCCGCCGGCGGGATGCGGCTGCGCAGCAGGTCGAGCACCTCGGGGTGGTCGCGGTCGAGGTGCTGCAGCATCCGCGCCTCGACGCCGGCCAGCGGGTCGGGCCGGGCGGCCGCGTAGGCCTGCGGGCCGACCTCGGCGCAGCGGTCGCCCTCGCGCAGCACCACTTCGGCCAGGTCGAGGCGCAGCAGGGTGGCGCCCTGCCCCACGTCGAGCAGCGCCCCGGCCGGCCGCGCCTCGGCGAACGCCAGCACCGCGGCGCGCCGGACGGCCGGGCGCACGGGGGTGAGCCACCCGGAGAGCCACAGCTGAGCGCGCACCGGATCCCGCAGCGGGACCGGTGCCCGGTCGCTGACCAGGAGGGCGGCGGTGAGGTCGTCCCGGCCGGCGAGCGCGGTGGTGACCTCCCCACCGGTGGGCACCAGCACGTAGGTCGTACCGTCCGCGGTGGTCGCGGAGGCGAGCGGTCGCGCGGCGTCCAGACCGCGCACGCACAGCGCGGCGGAGGTGCGGCAGGCGACGGTGCGAGCCCGCTCGGCGGGGTCGGCCCGGAGAGCGGGCGCGGCAGGGCTCGTCGTCACGGGGCTCCCTCGGGGGATGGGCAATCAGCTTAGGGCAGCCTAACCTGATCGACTGGGCGGGGGAAGCCGGTCGCCTGCGCAGACCCACCCGGTCGGCGGCCTGCTGCCCACCGCGAGCACCCGGGCCGCCGGCAGGAGGTTCCGTTCCCGGGGGTCGAGCCGGTGCCGGTCGAGGCCTCTGCGCCCCAGCGGCCGACCGCGCCGACCGTCCGCCGAGCCGCCGGACCGGGCCGGGCAGGGCCGGGCAGGGCCGGTCAGGGCCGGGCCCTACAGGGGGGTGTCGTCCTCGTCGACGGGGACGTCGGCCTCCTGCTCGAGGACGTCGGCTGCGTCGGCCTCGCGGTCGCCCACCGGCCCCAGCGGGCTGCCGGCCTCTCCGGGCCGCGCGGCCAGCTGCTGCTCGAGGGCGTCGGCCTCGGGAACGCCCTCCCCGGGCGGGGTGGCGTCACCAGCGAGCGCGACGCCCGGCGGGTCGAGTGGGGCCTCCTGCTCCGTACGGTCGGCGTCGGGCACGTCGCTGCCGGGAGCTGTCACGTCGTCCTCCGTCACATCGAGGGGATGGGGTCGGCCCCATCCTGCCGTCCGTGGCGGCGCCGGGCAGTCCGGAGACGGCGTCGCAGGGGCCGGGCCGGCGAGCTCACCTCGGGGACGGAGCACCTCCCGGGCACGGGGGCCGGCGGGCCGGGGACACCCCGCGCTCGTCGGGGACCGGGAGGAGGACCCCGTGACCACCCGGCGCCCGACGGGCACAATCGGCGGGATGGAGGCGGTCGCCGGGGAGTACGAGTTCGCGCCGCTGCGGATCCCACCGGGCACGTCCCGGTCCGCGGCGGCGACCATGCTGAGCCTGCAGGCGGACACCGGTGGCTGGGAACTGGCCCGGCTGCAGCTGCACGCCGACGGCACGCGCAAGGCCATCCTGCGTCGCCGGGCGCGGTTGTCCTACCTGCCCAAGCCGCACATCTGAGCCTCGCGGGACGGCGGCCCGGTGCCGACGGTCAGGGGACGAGCACGACCTTGCCGACGGTGCTGCGGTCGGCGAGCCGGGCCAGCGCCTGCGGGGCCCGGTCCAGCGGGAGCACCTCGCCGACGAGCGGATCGACCTGGCCGCCCTCCACCAGCCTGGTCAGCTCCTCGTGGGTCGTGGCGACCAGTGACGGCTCCATCCGGCGGTAGAGCCCCCAGTGCAGGCCGACGACGCTGTAGTTCTTGACCAGCGCGTGGTTGGCCGGGGCGTCGGGGATGCGGCCGCTGGTGAACCCGACGACGACCAGCCGGCCCTCGAAGGCGATGCACCTCCGCGACCGGTCGAAGACGTCACCCCCGACCGGGTCGTAGACCACGTCGGCGCCGGTGCCGCCGGTGACCTCCTTGACCACCGGCACGAAGTCCTCGGTCGTGTAGTCGACGACGTGGTCGGCGCCGAGCTCGCGGCACACCTCGACCTTGCGGGCGCCGCCGGCGGTGGCGATGACCTTCGCACCGGCGGCCTTGCCCAGCTGGATGGCGGCCGACCCCACCCCGCCGGCGCCGGCGTGCACCAGCAGCCACTCCCCCGGCTGGAGGTGCGCGCGGCGGTGCAGGCCGACGTGGCCGGTCTGATAGGTGAGGTACAGCGCGGCGGCCTTCTCGTCGGACATGCCCTCGGGCACCGGCCAGGCGGCGTTCGCGTCCATGAGGGCGTACTCGGCGAACGCGCCGGGCCCACCGGAGGGCGAGCCGAGCACCCGCTGACCGGTGCCGACGACCTCGCCGCACAGCTCGATGCCCGGGGTGTAGGGCAGCGGGGGGCGCTCCTGGTACCGGCCGGCGGCCATGAGGACGTCGGGGAAGTTCAGCGCCGCCGCCCGCACCCGGACCAGCAACTGCCCCTCGGCCGGCGTCGGCCGCTCGACCTCGTCGAGGGTCAGGGCGGTCGAGGGATCGCCGAGTTCGTGGACCCGCCATGCACGCACACCGGCGACCCTGCCAGACCGTTGCGTGACGACGCTCACGGCCCCCTGCGCCCCTCCGGCCCTGCGGTCGCTCTCGCCGCCCGGACGTGCCAGGGTCGACAGGGTTCGGCCGCCGCCCGGGCGGCCTGGAAGGACGGCATGAGAGAGCCCCTGACCGACCGGCTGCGCTTCCTGCGCGCGTTCGTGGCCAACCCGCGCCAGGTGGGGGCCATCCTGCCCACGTCCCGCTGGGCGGTGCGGGACATGCTCGACCTGGCCGACGTGCCCTCGGCCGAGCTGGTCGTCGAACTCGGCGCGGGCACCGGTGTGCAGACCGGCGAGATCCTCGCACGGCTGGGCCCGAACGCCCGGCTGGTGTCGCTGGAGATCGACCCCGACCTCGCCAAGCTGCTCGACGCGCGCTACGACGACCCGCGGCTGCAGGTGGTCTGCGACTCCGCGGAGAACCTGGACGCGCACCTGGGCGGCAAGCGCGCCGACGTCCTCGTCTCCGCGCTGCCCTACACGTCGTTCGACGCCGGGCTGCGCCGCCGGGTCCTGGACCTGCTGCCGGTCGCCCTCGCGCCGGGCGGGGTGGTGCTGGTCATCCAGTACTCGCCGCTGATCCTGCGCGAGCTGCGCCGCCGCTTCCCGTCGGTGCGACAGAAGATCACCCCGTGGAACGTCCCGCCCGCGTTCCTGTTCGCCTGCCGCGCCGGCGCCTCCTGACGCGTCAGCGCATCGTCGGCGGGCGCAGTGCCTCCGGGACGACGGCGGTCTCGCCGCTCTGCGTCTTCGCCGAGGGCACGCCCTTGAACCGGTAGGGCACCGTGCCGACCCCGGGCTGGACGACGTATGCCGCACCCGGCTCACCCGACGTCCAGGCCATCACCATCGCGTCGGCGACCTCCTCGGCCGAGAGCACGGGGAAGCCGGCCGCGGTGAACTGGTCGCGGATCCGGTCGATGATCGCGGTGTCGGCGAAACCGGGACAGATCGCGGTGATCGTCGTCCCCTCGCGGGCCAGGCGCGGCGCCATCGAGCGGACGAAGGCGATGGCCCCGCCCTTGGCGACGCTGTAGCCGGGGTCGGTGGCCATGGGCGAGAGCCCGGCCAGGGACGCGGTGACGACGATGGCGCCGCCGCCGGCCCGCTTGATGGCCGGGCGCGCGGCGAGGACGCCGTAGACGACGCCGAAGAGGTCGACGTCGACGACCCGCATGAACTCGTCGAGGTCGAGTTCGTCGTCGGACTTGGCCGCGGAGATGCCGGCGTTGAGGTAGGCGGCGTCCAGCCGGCCGTGCTGGGCCTCGATGCGCTCGACGAGGGCGACGTTGGCGGCGCGGTCGGTCACGTCGAGGACCTCGAACTGGGCGCCCAGGTCGGCGGCCGTGTCGCGGGCCCGCTCGCTGTCGAGGTCGGCGAGGACGACGGTGACGCCCCGCTCCCCCAGCGTGGTGGCGAGGGCGCGGCCGAAACCGCCGGTCCCCCCGGTGATCAGTGCGACGGAGCCGGGGCCCGGAGTGGTGTCAGTCACCCCGGCATCACATCACGAGCTGCGGAGGAACCGATCGAGGACCCGGATGCCGAAGCGCAGCGACTCGACCGGGACGCGCTCGTCGATGCCGTGGAAGAGCGAGGCGAAGTCGAGTTCGGGCGGCAGTCGCAGCGGCGAGAAGCCGAAGCAGCGCATCCCCAGGCGCTCGAAGCTCTTGGCGTCGGTGCCGCCGCTCATCGTGAAGGGCACCGGGCGGGCGCCGTCGTCCTCGGACTTCAGCGCCGCCACCATCGCATCGACGAGCGGCCCGTCGAACGTCGTCTCCACGGCCTGGTCGTGGACGAGCCATTCCCGCTGCACGCCTTCGCCGATCAGGCCGGCCAGTTGGCGCTCGAACTCCTCCTCCTGGCCGTAGAGGAAGCGGCCGTCGACGGTGGCGCTCGCGGTGCCGGGGATGACGTTGGCCTTGTACCCGGCGTCGAGCATCGTGGGGTTGGCCGTGTTGCGCAGCGCCGCGCCGATCATCCGGCTGATGCTGCCCAGCCGGGCGAGGGCCTGCTCGGGCTCGTCGGGGTCGATCTCGATGCCGTAGGCGTCCTCGACGGCGGCGAGGAACTGCCGCATCGGCGGGGTGAGCGTCGTCGGCAGGCGGGCCGAGCCGAGGCGGGCGACGGCCTGGCAGAGCCGGGTGACCGCGTTGTCGTCGTGGACGAACGAGCCGTGGCCGGGCCTGCCGCCGGCGGTCAGCCGCATCCAGGCCAGGCCCTTCTCCGCGGTCTGGACCAGATAGAGGCGCAGGTCGTCGCGGACGGTGATGCTGAATCCGCCGACCTCGCTGATCGCCTCGGTGCAGCCCTCGAAGAGGTCGGGGTGCGTGTCGACGAGGAAGCGGGCGCCGAGCCGGCCGCCGGCCTCCTCGTCGGCGACGAAGGCCAGCACGATGTCGCGCGGCGGCCGGACGCCGGTGCGGGCCCAGTCACGGACCAGCGCCAGGACCATGGCGTCCATGTCCTTCATGTCGACCGCGCCGCGGCCCCAGACGTAGCCGTCGCGCTCCTCGCCCGAGAAGGGGTGGACGCTCCACTCGGCCGGGTCGGCGGGGACGACGTCGAGGTGGCCGTGGACGAGCAGCGCCTCGCGGCTCGGATCGGCGCCGGGGATGCGGGCGACCAGGCTGGCCCGTGTCTTCTCCGATTCCAGGATCGTGCTGGCGATGCCGACCTCGTCCAGCTTGCCGGCGACCCACTCCGCCGCCGTCCGCTCGCCTTTGCCGGTGGCGGTGTCGCCGGTGTTCGTCGTGTCGATGCGGATGAGGTCGCTCAGCAGCTCCGCGACCTCGTCCTGGGCTCGGGCGAGGGGGGCCGGGGTCGGGTCGGACATGCCGACGATCGTGCCACCGGGGGTCTGCGACGCCCGGTCGAGGCTCGGTTATGCTGGCTTCCGGCGCTTGTGAGAGCGGCCCACCTGTCCGGGTGGCGGAATGGCAGACGCGCTAGCTTGAGGTGCTAGTGCCCTTTATCGGGCGTGGGGGTTCAAGTCCCCCCTCGGACACCACGTTTCGCACACGCTTCGGCTGTGCTGACCTCCGCCTCGACCTCCCGCTGGTCGTAGTCGTACGTGAGGCGCAGGCTGAGGTCGCGGTAGAGCGCGGCCTTCGTGGCTGGATCGGCTGAGGCGAGCCTGGCGACGACCAGCGACATGTCGCTGACGACTCGCTCCAACTCCTCGCGGCTCATCTCCTGTGGCACGGCACTGTCGGCGGTGGTCAGGTCGAGCCGCGCGTGGGCGATGTCCGCGGTCGCCTCGTTGATCCAGGCACTGACGAGGGCGACGTCCGCTCCTTGTCCGAGGGCAGCCTTGTACTGGGCAAGGCGCTTCTCCGCGTCCCTCAGGCGGCCGGTGATCACCGCGCGCCGCGTTGATGCCGCCAAGGAGGGCTCGTTCGCGCCGACGAGCGCCTCGAGGGTCTCGTTGACCCGATCAGGCGCGAAGAAGCCAAGCAGCCACTCCTGCAGCAACGGCACAAGCGTGTCCTCGCGGACGTAGACGATGCTCGGATGCCTTTCGCGCTGCGACGAGATCAGGTCCGCAGCGCGGCACCGGTAGTAAAGCGTCGGGCCGCGCCGGTGACCAGACATGCGTCGACCGCAGAGGCGGCAGTGGAGGAGGCCGCGGAGCTGATAGGGCGACGTCGCGGCACGCACGGACCGCGGCTTGGTGCCGCCCGCGTCGGCCGATGACCTGATGAGGGTCTGCACCTGGTCGAACTCCTCCTGGGAGACGAGCCCCACGTGCGACGGGCGCAGGCTGGTGACGATCCTGTCGGGAGCGCTCCGCTGGAACTTCGTGACCGTGCCTGCGGCGACGTCGGTCAGGTCGAGCAGTCGCTCGACGCGGTGCGGCGTCGGAGGGCAGCGGGTTCCGGCGGATCACCCGCCAGTACCTGCTGACCGGGCTCTGGCCCTCCGGCCGCTGGGATGGTCCGGGCCGGTGGCCGTACGAGCACCGCCGCCCGCCGCGACGCCGCCGCCAGCGTTGAGCCTGGGACGGCCGTCCGGCTGGATCTGTCCGACCCCGCCGCGCTACGCGACCGCCGGACGCCCGGAGACGGGAACCCGGCCGGGTAGCCGGGAGTCCGTCGTCACCAGTGCCTGCACCGCGACGTCGAGGGGGATGCGTTCCTGCTCGACACGGCGGACGCGGGTCCAGGACGGGTCGGTGATCTGCTCGTACACGGCCCACTCAGCGTCGGTGAGCCGGTGCAAATCCTGACGATCAGCGCAACCGATGGGCGCGCCCTTGTCGTCGGTCCAGGCGCCGAATCGCTCGTAGCCGGTATAGGCGGCACCGTCCATGAGGATGGTGGTGACGGTCAGGCCGCCGTCGCGCAGGGCGTGCACGATCTCGTAGCCGTCGGCGTCGATGTCGCCCCAGTAGACGATCGCGGGCACCGCGGCCAGCCACGGGATGCGGAGGACGCGGATGGCGGCGTCGCCGTTGCCTTCGATCGCGATGCCGCCGGGCACCTCGGGGAAGTAGACGGCGGAGTCCTTGTTCTCGGTGATGACCGCGATCCTCGGCGGATAGGCCGGGGTCGTGGTGTCGCCGAGGGTGTGGCTGTCGTGGTGGCGTCCCCCGGCGGCCCGGTGCGCCGGGTCCAGGTAGGTGAAGTGGACCCGGGAGGGGCGGCCGACCAGGCCGAGGGTGTCGCGTCCGGCGAGCCGGGTGACCAGCGCCTGGTTGCGGTTAAGCCATTTGCCGTGCAGGCCCTCGATCGGCACCTGCCGCGGGGTGTAGCCGGTGGCGTCGTGGGTGGCGAACCAGGCGGCGGCGTCGCAGAGCAGCCCAAAGTCGATGTCGGTGAGCCGGTCCACGGCGCGGAGCGTGGCGCCGGCGGCGGCGTGCGGAAACCTCTCCGCCAGGACGGCGTGCCGGGTGCGGGCGCGGGCCAGGCGCTCGGGCCAGCCGTCGCCGAGCAGCGCGGCGGCGCTGTCGATGTCGGGGATGGTGAGGTGGGTGGGCAGCGGCTGCGGAGTGCCGCGCACCATCCGGGTCTCCCACTTCAAGGGCAGCCCGCGCTCGTCGGCCCAGGTGCGCCAGTCGATGGCCAGGCGGCGCAGGTCGGTCCAGCGGGTGTCCAGGTCGGCCTTGGTGGGTTTGCCGAGCGGCAGGGTGAGCGGCCACACCGGCCGTCCGGCGTCCCCGGGATCCCCGGGCTCGCCGGTGGGCTGGACAGTGGGCCGGCCGGTGAGGGTGTCGGCCCACGTGTTGCCGACGCGCCGCCGCAGGTCGACGAGCAGGCCGTCCGGGGTCTTCACGACATCCGGGGGACGGGACGGGCCGGGGTGAGCCCGACGACGCGCTGGCGGCGGGTATGCCCGTCGGCGGTCTTGACCACGTTGAACGTCTGGTCCATGTACGGCTCGATGGCGGTGTACTTGTCCAGCGGGGCGGCGATGATCAACTGGAAGCCGAGGCCGCGCCAGGCGTTGACGGCGCGCCCGGCGAACTCGGCGTCGGCCTTGACGAACCCCTCGTCGAGGAACACCGGGGCGTAGGTGGGCACGACCTGGGTGGCATTGCCCAACTGGTAGCGCAGCGCCGCGCCGACGATGAACGCGATCAACTCCTGGGTCTCGCCGCCGGACTTGTTGCCGAGGCTGTCGTAGATGCTGATCTGCTCGCCGGTGTCCTTGTCCAGGCACTCGGCCTCGATGTGGATGTGGCGGCGGACGTCGAGCAGGGCGTCGCGGTCACCGGAGGTGCCGCCGTCGTCGACCGTGCGGATCCGCTTGATGAACGCCCGCAACTCCTCGAACCGGGCCTCGATGTCGTCCGGGGAGAGGTCGGCGGTGGTGTGCGAGGCGAGGATCTTCAACTCGCGCCGGAAGCGGTCCTGCTCCCGGCCGCCGAGCGAGCGCAGCGTGATGCACAGCCGATCCCGGCCAGGCCCGAACGCCAGCCCGTGCAGGATCTCGTTGACCGGGACGAGCCGGTCCGAGATCTCTTCCAACGCCTCCCGGAACGCGCTGTGCAGGCTGAGCAGGTCCTCCCCGGACCAGTCGACGACCTTGGCGGTGAACGTCTCGCGGCGCTGCGGCAGCCCCTCGGCGATCAGGTCGTCGAGGATGGCCCGGTAGTCGGGGTAGGACTCCACGCCGGTGCCGAGGTTGCGGTTGGGCCAGTTCCGCTGGAACGCCTCGAACGCGTTGGTGAGCATGGTCGTCTGCGTCCTGATGTCCTCGCGGGCCTTGCGGACCTGCTCGGCCAGTCCCCGGCGGATGTGGTCGAACACCTTCTCGAAGTCGGCGTGGGCGCCGGTGGTGGAGAACTTCTCGTACTCGGCGACCAGCCTGCTCGCCTGGTCGTCGGCGAGGCTGACGTGCGGGTTGTCGTCGAGGTCGGCGAGCAGATCACCGACCGTGTCCTGCCGGGTGGCGAGCGCGCCATGCTGGCCGTTGAGGACCTCGATGCGGTCTTCGGCGGCGTTCTTGGCCCGCACGGCCTTGTCCCGCCGCTCCCGCAGGTTCTGCTCGGTCTTCTGGAGGGTGCGCAGGATGTCGCTGTTGGCCAGCAACGCGTCCCGCTCGGCGGTCTTGGCCTCGACCCGGGCGGTCGCGGCGGCGACGTCGATGGTGTCCCAGGCGGTGTTGCGGACGACCTGGTGGGCGGCGCGGATGTTGCCCAACTGCTGCCGTTCGGCGGTGAGCCGCTGCTCGGCGCGGGCAGCGTCGCCGAGGATGTTGGCGAGTTCGCCGAGCCGGTCGTTGATCTCGGCGATGGCCCGCTCGTTGGAGAACCCGAGGATGGGACGCTGCCCGTGGCCGCCGTGCGCGCCGCGGTCCCCGTCCTGAGTCTGACCGGTGAGGGTGATCCGGCGGCGGGTGTCGTCGGCGAACGCGGTCGGGTCAGGCACGCACGCGTAGTCGAACCGGCGGCCGAGTTCGGCCTGCAGCCAGCCGGTGAACGGCGAGTCGCGGAAGATCAGCCGTCCGGGCAGCAGCGTCTCGTCCAGGGTGCGGGTCGGGGCACCGATGGCCGCGAGGGTGAAGTTGATGCGGGGCTTGAGCCGCAACGCGTTGAGCCGGGTGCGGAAGCCGCGGCCCTGGGTGCGGGGCACGAGCATGGTGCGGGCGAACCCGCCGAGCAGCAGTTCGGCGGCCTCCCGCCACTGGTTGTGTTCCGGCGCGAGGTCGATCAGTTCGGCGACGAAGGGCAGGTCGGCGGGGTCCAGGCCGACCCGTTCGGCGATGAGCACCCGGGCCTCGTGCAAGTTCTGCGGGATGAGGTCGCCGCGGCCGAGCAGCCAGGTCTTCTCCTTGAGCAGGGTGTCCTGCTCGGTGAGGTAGGGGGCGGCGTGCAGGTGGGCGGCCTTGATCCGGTCGGCGAGGTCTTCTTCGGCGGCGGCGTATCCGGCGAGGAACTGCCCGGCGGCCACGTGCAGGGCGGTGAAGTCCTCCCGGGTGGCCGGGGTCGGGCCGACCAGCAGGGTCTGCTGCTCGAACCGGGCCCGGGCGCGCTGGGTCTCGTCGCGGGCCTCGGTGAAGGTCTTCAGGTCCGTTTCGGCCTGCTGGAGGGCGTCGCCACCGTTGTCGCGCTGCTGGGCGAGATTCTCGGTGATCTGCGCCTCCAGGCTGAGCGCTTCCCGGCCGGCGGACCGCTTGATCCCGTCCTGCTCCTCCTTCTCGGCGATGATGGTGTCGACCTCGGTATCGAGCAGGTCGCGCTCGGTGCGGTAGCGCCACAGGTTGAGCGGGGTGGCCGCGTCGGGTTCGGTTTCGCTGACCCGGAAAGTGTCGATGAGGAACGCTTCCTGCTCGGCCTCGCGCAGCGCCGGGTAGGCGGTCGCGATGACCTTCAGCGTCGCCACCTGCTCCTCGGCGTTGCGCATCTGCTCGTAGGAGCCTTCCAGTTCACGGAAGTGCGCGATGGCGGTGTCGGCGGCCTCGTAGGTCTTCGGCTCTTCCAGGACCAGGGTCTTGTACAGGCCGTCGACGGAGGCGACCTGCCGTCCGCCCTGGATGCGGGCGAGCAGTTTCAGCGCCGACGCGCCGTCGCCGTTGGCGCCGATGTCGAGCCGCTTGAACAGACCGGCGGCGAACTTCAGGTAGGAGTCGGCGAAGGTCAGCCCGGGAAACGCGGCGTTCATCCGGGTGTGATGGAACTGGTGGACGGCGTGCGGTTCGACCGAGGCGAGGTTGAACTCGCCGGAGATGGTGGCCAGGTGCATCTTGACGTCGGTCTGCTTGCTGGCCGCGGCGGGGACCCAGTACAGGCGCAGCGCGGTGAACTTCTCCCCGTCGCCGCGGGTCCAGGTCATGGCGATCGCGGACCAGGTGTTGCCGCCGTCGCCGCGCAGCACCTTGGGGCGGGCCCCGTAGTCGTCGCGAGTGGTGCCGATCTGCCCGCGGGCGTAGGAGAGGGTGGAGCGCTGCTCGGCAGAGCGCGCCCGGCCGGTGGCGTTGTCGTTGGAGGCCCCGTTGAGCGGGGTGCGGGAGTCCATCATCAGCGCCAGGTAGGCGTCGAGGAGGGTGGACTTCCCGCTGCCGGACGGCCCGGTGAACAGGTTGTTAACGGTGTCCAGCGGCACGCTGTGGTGCCCGGCGAACCCGCCCCAGTTGATCACCTGGAGGGTTTCCGCGCGCCACTGGGTGACGTTGAGGCCATGGGTTGCCATCCCCGGGATGGGCTGATCGATCACGCCTCAGCGCTCCTCGTCCTGCTCGTCGCTGGTCTCCTCGTCGTCCGCGGCAGTTCCCGCGTCGGCGCCCATGACGTCGTCGTCGGCCGCGACGTCGTCGGTGCCGTCCAGGTCGTCGTCGGCCGCCCCGTCGGCCGTGTCATCTGCTGCGTCGGGGTCGCCGCCCGCGGCGCCGGTGTTCTGCGCCTTCAGCCACGCGCCGAGCGCCTTGATCGACTCGACGGGCATAAGTACCTCGATGATCGTGGAGACGACGTAGCGGTCCTCGACCTTGGTGCGCAGCAGGATGTCGTTCTTGATGAGCGCGTCGATGGCGTTCCCGGCGGACCGGTTGTCCCGAACCTGGTTGGTCGCCGACACCGGCCGGTAGTCGCTGACCCATTCGATCAGGGTGGCCCGGTCGACGAACACCTTGTCGTCGCCCTGCTTCTGCCGTTTGCGGATCTCCCGTCGCAGGAGCAGCAGCAGGATCGTCTCTTCGCGGTTGTACGCCTGGTCGTAGAGCAGGGTGGGGAACTTGCGGCCGGCCTCGGAGACGGCCTGGGTCTTGTAGGCGACCTCGTACTCGTGGTCGACGACCAGCTGGAGGAACTGGTCGTTGAGCCGGGAGCGCAGCGCTCCCTCGTAGTCGATCACGGAGCGCCATTCGATGGGGTGGCGGTCGGCAGAGATGTAGCGCCGCCGGAGCAGGGCGACGAGCGCCTCGCGGGCCTTCAGCGGGAGGGCGCCGACGTCCCCGACGAACAGGGCCTCCTGACCGGTGGGCGGCTCGTCCTCGCCGATCCAGTCGTCCTCGTCGTCGGGTCCGGCGGCGATCCCCTCGCCGGCGTGGTCGTCGGCGTCGAGGTCGTCGACGCCGAGCCGGTCGTCGTCCGGGTCGACGACCTCGCTGTCGTGCAGGTCGAAGTCCACCGTCTCGGTGTCCGCCCCGCTCGAGGCGTACGGGCCGGTCATCGCGGGGACTCCTCGTCGGCAGCAGCGGCAGGGATGTCCGGGCCCGCGGACGGGACGCCGGTAAGCAGCAGGTTCGGGGCGCGGAACGACCGCCGGTCCCCACCGGGGCGGATGGCCTCGAACACGGCGGTGTCCCCTGGGTCGGGTTCGGCTCCGGCCTCGATGACCGACAGGTGCAGCAGCCCGAGAATCTCCACCGGCCGCCGCAGGTCATCGGGCAGCGCGTCGAACACCTCGGCCGCGGTCACCGACTCGTACTCGCCCAGCGCCTCCTCGATCGCAGCCCGCAGCGCTGCCAGGGTCGGGCCGCCCTGCTTGCGGACGTCGTCGAAGTCGACGGTGTCCTCCCCGCCGGCGTGGGTCTCTAGCGGCGGCGGGGGCGCGTCGTTCTGCGGGTCGTAGAGCCGGGCCCGCAGGTGCCCGATCTCCACCTGCGCCAGGCCCAGGTCGACCGGCACCCGGGCGCGCGGCCCGGCGGTCTCCATCCAGCGCAGCATCTCGGTGTCGGCGACGCGCAGCGCCTCGTCCAGTTCCCGGTCCCGCAGCGGGTCGTGCCGGGCCATGTGGGTGCGCAGCGTCGCCGACAGGCGGCGACGCTGGGCGAGCACGGTGTCCATGCCGCGGTGGATGCCGTAGACGGTGCGGCGCAGTTCGATCCGCTGCGCGGGGGTGAGCCGCTCGGCGAACTCGTGGGCGAGGATGGCGTCGAGATCCTCGCTCAGGTCGTCCATCAACACCTCGTCGCGCAGCAGGTCGACCGCGCCGGTGAACGCCCGGCCCTCCTGCGACTCCTGCATCAACCGGTCGGCCTGGCGCAGGTAGTCGTCCAGTACCTCCCCGGAGCGGCGCTGGTCGGCGCGCAACTCGGCGACGATGTCGCGGTGGATCCGCTTGACCGCCTCGGAGACCCGGAGGAAGTCGCCGGGCAGCGCGGCGAGCAACGCGTTGAGGTTGTTGTACCGGTCGAGCATCTGCTCGACGGTGGCGGCCTGGATGTCGCCTCCGGCGGCGATCCGGTCCCGTTCGACGGTGAGCCGCCCGATCTCCTCGTCCAGGCGGCGCAGCCGCTCCTCCCGGTCGGGGTTGGCCTCGGTGGCCACCCGGCGGGCCGTTTCCAGGATCGTCTTGATCCGGGATTCGCCGAACTCCAGCCGGTCGCTGTCGAGCCGGTCGATGACGCCGAGCGCCTCCTGCGCGTGCGAGGTGAGGCCGTACTCCTCGACGTCATCCTCGGTCGCGCTCAGCGACAGCCACTGGCCGTCGACCCAGCCGCGGCACAGGTCGCGGGCGGTGCCGTCCGGCACCTCCTCCCCGGCGAGGCGCAACTCGTCCAGCAGCGTCTCCACCTGGGCATGGAACTGCTCGGCCGGGATGCGGGGGCGGTCCCGGGAGAACTGGGAGGTGAACACGGCCAGGATCAGCGGCGCCCACTTGCGGCGGGCAAGCAGGGTCAACGTCGGCTTCCGGAAGGCTGACCGGACGCGGGCAAGGTCTCCGACGATCGTGCTCACGCCCCGCACTCCCTCCGTCGCGTTCAGCCAGGTGGCGGACACAGTAGAGGGAGGCACCGACGAAGTTGCCACAGTTGCTGCCGTAGTTGGGCACGCAGGGCGGCGGTGGCTTGCTCGAAAGGGCTGAACCCCCGCGACCGCCGTGGGAGGCCAGCCCCACACGTGGTTGGGACGCTGGGAGCCCGTCGGGCGCGAAACCGTGTTGACCGCGCCCCTGTCCTGACATGTGGGACGCCGTCCTCCATGTGATCAGTCACTGGGACGGGGAGATCGCCGCCGATCAGCCGTCGGGATCAGCCAAGGGGCGCTGAGCCGCGTCCTAGGTAATGACCTCCGAATCCATCACTGCAGGTCAGCGCCTAGGTCAGGCTCGATGGTCCCGAATGGGCAGGCGTGTGCGGAAGTATCGTGTCCCCCCTCGGACACCAGCAGAGAACCCCCACGATCGCCTGGCCGTGGGGGTTCTGCTGTTCCTGGTGTCGGCACGCTCGCCGATGCCTTGAGAGGCGAATGGATCGAAGGGGACGATCTCGCGGGCGACGTGGCCGCGGACCCCGTGACGGGACCTCCCGGGAAGTCAGGGTCGAACGGGCGGCTGGCCCGACGCCTCCTCGGGATCGAACGAGGTCACAGACCTCATGCGACCGCCCCGAGAAGACGCGCCACGAAATCCGGCGTGAGCCCGCCGTCATGTCGGTCACGCGACATCTCCTGTCGCCGATCGGCCCCCAGGATCATCCGAGGACCCGGCCGGACAGCGCGGCAGCGGCACCTGGTCGTCAGGGCGAGAACGAGAGGTCGGCCTCGTACCCCATGCGCCTCACCTCGGCCAGCAGTCGCTGGCCTGCGGCCACGCGGTCCGGGCCGCTGAGCTGGAACAGCAATCGCACCGGGCCGCTGCGCGGAACCCACGATCCCGGTGCTCGGGGCTGCCCAGCGGCCGTCAGGGCAGCCGCGATGTCGTCGGGGACGCCGACCGTATGGCGCTCCGGATCGATCGGCTCGGCAGGCGTCACGCTCAGCACGACCGACGTGGACACTCGACGAACCGTCATGGCGAACGCGGCCCCCTGATCGCGGTCGACCGCCGCCGGACCCGATGGGTCCGAGCCGGAACACGGCCGGTGCGAGGCCTAGCCCCGGTACTCCCAGCCCACCCACGCGCGGGCGAGCGGGCGGCGAGCCGCCGCCGCGCTACGCCGATCACCGCGCAACTCCTTGACCGACCCCGGCACTGCTGACCAGGATATTGGTCATGACCACGCAGTCGCTCGCCGCGGTCAAGGCTCATTTCAGCCAGGTCATCGACGAGGTGTCCGGAACCCATGAACGGGTGACGATCACCAAGAACGGCAGCCCGGTCGCCGTACTCCTCGCGGTCGAGGACTACGAATCCCTGATGGAAACGCTGGAGATCCTGTCGGATCCCGAAGCCAGGTCCGACATCCGGCAGGCCGAGACCGAGATGGCCGGCGGCGAGGTCTACGACGAGGCCCAGGTGCGGGCCGCACTGGCAGCCCGCCGCGGGTGACCGGGCCCCGGACCTACACCGTCGTCCTGTCGGCAGCCGCCAAGCGGGCCATCGAACTCCACCTTCCCGAGCCAGTTGCAGTCGCGGTCGTCGACTTCCTCTATGGACCGCTCGCCGCCGATCCCCACCGCGTCGGCAAGCCCCTGCGCTTCGAGCTCGAGGGGTACTGGTCCGCGCGACGAGGCCAGTACCGCGTCATCTACTCGATCCACGACGACGAGATCCTGGTCCGGGTCGTGCGCATCTCGCACCGCGCCGACGTCTACGGCTGATCGGCCCCCGGCTCTCGCAGGCGTGTGCGGAAGTAGCGTGTCGCCCCTCGGACACCATGTGATGCACACCTGCGTCTCCCCAACTGGCGAGCGGCGCTCGTCAGGACGCTTGGCGTTCCTTGTCGAGCCGGTCCAGGAGCCACGCTCGGGCCATCGTGGACATCGGTAGGTGCTGGCTCTCGGCGATCTCTTGGATTGCTGCGAACTGTTCCTCCGAGAGGCGGACATTGAACATCCGACTCGCCTGGTTCGGGCGGCTGACGACCGTGCCGTCCGGGTACGGCTCGCCGGTGTCGGCCCCCGCTTCCAGTCGCCGGGCGTCCTCGCGTGCGGCGCCAGCCTCGCGAGGATCAAGCTTCTTCGCCATCGCCAACCTCCTGTAGGTACATCGCGAGATCGCGGCCGCTGGCCGGCCAGGCGTTCATGCCGTGGAGATCGCCGTCGAGATCGCGATAGGCGATGACAACGAGGACCTTGCCGGCGGACGGCGAGTATCCGATGAAGCCGGTGGCGCCAACCCGAGACGTCGGGTACGGCGAGAGTTCGACGAGCCGCGCATCGGTCATCACCTCCACCGTCCAGGCCGGCTCGATGTCGAACGCACCCGCGTACCGACTCGAGCGGGACCGGATGTAGGCGGCGTCTTCGTCCGCCCAGTGCAGCCCCACGGCGACAGTGTAAGACAACGATTTACGGCGTGCCTCTATCGACAGCGAGAACCTGCTCACGGCCGGGCACCGACCCCTCCGCGGCATGCGGGAGCTGCGGGCCCTGCCGCGAGGTCGCGCTCCCGGGACAGTATGGAGTCGTGCCGATTCCGTCCGGGTCCGCGGAGCAGGGCACCCTGCCGTTCACCGGCCTGGACGACGAGCTGTCAGCGCTTCGCGACGAGGTCGGCCGGCTGCGGACGGACAACGCCCGACTCCTCCGACTGCTGGAACTGACCAACCTATGAGGTCGAAGTCAAGTCGGGCTTGGAGCGTTCTTGGGTAGGGGTGATCGGCTCGCCGGTGTCCGGTCGAGCTGATCTTGACGTTGGGGTTGTGTGCGCGTGCGTGTGGGCGGTGCCTGCGCCCGTCTCCCGGCCCTACGTAGCGTTCAAGCGGGTTGTTCCCGACAG
>NZ_SPQN01000168.1 GCF_004571065.1 Geodermatophilus sp. DF01-2 | reverse complement strand
AGGACTGGACCGGCGCGTTGCCCCGCGTCCACGCCGAGATCACCGGCAAGATCAACCCGCGCCGGCGGCACCGAACCTGCCCCCGTGCGGTCAAGCGCGCCCGGCACAACCAGTACCGGATCAAGAAGCCCGGCGAGCCGGCCAGCGTCCGTCACGCCGGCCCGCCCACCGTCCGGCTCTACCCTATCCAGCCCCGCGCCGCATGATCAACTTAGGCTAAGTGGCATTGCACCGAGGTCGGGGGCCGCCGTGCTAAATGCCAAACAACAGACGATCACTGCGCTCCTCCGCCTTCATGGGGGCCAGCGTGGCCGTCTTAAGAACGCGCTGCGTAGCCTGAAGGGCCACCTCGCAAGCCCGTCTGCGGTGAGTTTCCGCCTCACTCGGCGCTAAGTCCGCAGAGCCGTGGACAAGGCGACTTCGTAGGCCGTACAAGCGCTTGAGTTCTTTATACACAGCTCGCCGAGCATCCATGTCAACAGGTTCGAGCAGCGCCGCTAATGCAGCTGACACACGAAAGCTCACTTCGGTGCCAGTTCCGAACAGGCTCTCCCAGGCCACTAGGGCATCCACGAATGCGTCCGTCGGGTCGGACCTTTCCGTCAAAGCCGTCAAGAGCCTCCGGCCTGCGATGCGAATTGACGGCGAGATATTAGCGCCAACGACGCCCAGCCACTCAGTCGCCTTTCCAGCTCTAACTCTATCGAGCTTGACCTGAGGATGAAACGACACGGGGACCAATCGATATGCAAGGGACTGACTATGCGACAACGGATTAAGTTCCGCCTCAAACAGCACGACTGGGGCGATCATGGACTCATAGTCCGGCGAGGATAACGCGCATGCCAAACGCACATTCTCAACCTTGTCCGTCCATCCCGCGTTCGACCGTTCCACTTCTTCTTGATGCGGACGCGTCTTGGCGAACGGGTCGCTCTCACCCTCAGGCGGTTCGAAGAGATCGGCGTCAGCTGCCAAGATTTGAAGGGGGCGACGTGCCTCCAGGACGGCACTGGCATACCCCCCAGTTGATATCTGGTTGAAAGCCAAGGTATCGGTCGGTCGGGTGGGGCGGATCCGGAATTCGCCGACAGCCAGCGACTCCTCGAGCTGAACGCCGTGGAAGCCCACTACTCGAACAACTTTCACAACCTCGCGTCGTGCTAGGGCACGTGACTCTTCGAGTACTCGAGAAAGGTGCTCTTCGAACTTTCCGAAGTCCGCAGCCTCCTCTACGTTGGTCAAGAGCAGGCTAGCAAAGGCGTTATTCAAGATTGACTCGGGCAGCATGATCGCTTGGACACCGAATCCGTTACCATTATTGAAGTACAGTGTCGTGCCTCGATTGAACAAGTCTGATTCTGAGATCTCAACATCAGGAGGTGTGTCGCCAAAGAGTTGACCAAGCGAACGGTCTCGGACGATGAGGCGGGCCAGTTCAGAGCGCTTCGACATCGGTACGGCAACCCTGCTGAACGACCCACTTCCTTCACCGACGTACGGTTCAGCCAACGCCTTATATGGGAAGACCTGCAGGCCGACCTTCGCGAGTTCCGTCAGAAGGCCATCCTCGGAGGAAGTGACAACTGGCAACACTCCGTCACTCTGGATGCGCCAGACCTGAGGAGGAGTTAGACCCTCTGCGTTCGGAGTTGTGAGCCACTCCGAAACACTAAGAGCCCGAATCGGAAGAGGCGTCAACCGCATCGAAGTGACGAGGTTAGAAACTTCTTCGAGGACCTGGCGTTTGTTCGGACTTAGACTAGACTCGTCCTGTGGAAGTCGGGGAAGGTCGAGGCAGTAGGCAATGAATTCGTCGCCTAATTCGTAGGCAACTTCTTCCAGTCTCGAACAGGGCCATGAAAAGGAACTCTTGGGCACCGTAGCCTCTTCACTCACTCGCTAGCACCGTAGCGAATCATTGTGGACAGCACGCTCACATAGTGTGGCGCTAGGGACGCGCCAACGCCCGCGAGCCGCCGGCGCCGGCGCCGGTCGACAAGGTGCCCGCGTCGCTGGACGCCGTCATCGACCGGCTAGAGGTCGACCACGACTACCTGATCGAGGCTGGCGTCTTCACCCCCGACCTGATCGCAATGCCACGTAGCTTAAGTTGATCATGCTGCCCGGGGTTGGAGTGCGCGGATGGTGACCGTGGGCGGTCCGGAGTGGCGGATGCTGCGCTCGCCTGGCTTCTTGACGCGGTAGCTGTTGTGGCG
>NZ_SPQN01000167.1 GCF_004571065.1 Geodermatophilus sp. DF01-2 | reverse complement strand
GGGTTGCGGCTCGACCGGTGCCGGCGCGACCTCGGGCGCCGGGGCGACCGGTGCCGGTGGCGGGGCCACCGCGACAGTGAGGGTGACCAGGTCACCGCGGGCCAGCGCACCGACCGGACCGAGCTCCACCACCTGACCGGCGAGGACGTCGGAGCGCTCGACGGTCGCCCGCTGCACCCGCAGGCCGAGCGCCGCGAGCTCCGCCTCGACCTGGTCGGCCGGCCGTCCGAGGTGTTCGGCCGCCACGACCAGCACCGCCCCGACGGGCTGCACCGGCTCGCTCGACGGGGCGGCGGTGTCGGCCACGGCCACCGGCGTCCCGGCGACCTCGCCGCCGGTGACCTGCAGGGCGGCGACCCCGAGGCCGGCCCCCAGCAGGAGCGCGGCCGCCGGTACCAGCAGGCGCCGCCGGCGGGTGCCCGCCGCGGACGTGGCCGGCAGCGCCGCAGTGGACGGCGGGAGGGGCGTCAGCCGGCGGCCGGCGCGCACGTGGTCGACGGCGGCCCGGAACGCGGCGCCGTCGGGGAAGCGCAGCGCAGGGTCCTTGACCAGGGCCCGGGCGACGAGCGTCCGCAGCGGCTCCGGGACGTCGTCGGGCAGCGGCTCGGGCTCGTCGCGGATCTGTGCCAGGGCGATCTGCACCGGGCTCTCGCCGTCGACGGGCCGCCGGCCGGTCAGGCACTCGTAGGTGATCGCGCCCAGCGCGTAGACGTCGCTGGCCGGGCCGGCCTTCCTGCCCGCGGCCTGCTCCGGTGAGAGGTAGTGGGCGGTGCCCACCACCTGGCCGGTCCGGGTGAGCGGCACGCTCGATGCCGACCAGGCGATGCCGAAGTCGGTGATCTTCACGACGCCGTCCCAGCCGACCAGCACGTTGCCCGGCTTGACGTCCCGGTGCACCACGCCGGCCGCGTGCGCCACGGCCAGCGCGGCGGCGGTCTGGCGGACGACGTCCAGCGTCCGGTGCGGGTCGAGCCGGCCCTGGCGGGCCAGCAACGTCGAGAGCGGTTCGCCCTCGACCAGCTCCATCACCAGGTAGGCGAGGGTCTCGCCGCTGCCGTCGGCCGCGATGACCTCGCCGTAGTCGTGCAGGGCGGCGATGTTCGGGTGCACCAGCCGCGCGGTGTGCTGGGCCTCCGCGCGGAACCGGGCGAGGAAAGTGGGATCGCCGGTGTACTCGCTGCGCAGCACCTTGACCGCGACCAGGCGGTCCAGCAGCACGTCGCGGGCGCGCCACACCTGACCCATGCCACCGGTGGCGATGAGCGAGTGCAGCTCGTAGCGGTCGCCGAGCGTGCGCACCCCCGGCTCAGCCACCTCACTCCTCCTGAACGTCCCCGCTTTTCGCAGCCCCCCAGCGGCCTCCCAGGGTGCCACCCGGGACCCAGCCGGACATCCCGGACCGGGCAGGTCCACCCGTCCGGGGAGGATCAGCGCTCGGTGCGGTCGGCGCCCCGGGTCGCCGTGGCGGTGGCGGTCGACGGCGTGGACGACGGCTCCGGCGTCGACGGCCTCGTACTCGTGGGCGGCGTCGACGTCCTGGGCGCCGTGGGGCTGGTCGACGGCGCCGGCTCCGTCGGCTCCGGCGCCTCCGTCGTCGGGGCGGGCTCGGTCGGCGTCTCGCTCGGCGGGGTGCTCGTCGGCAGCTCCTCCGGCGTCTCCGGCGGCGCGGTCTCCGTCGGCTCGGCCGGCGCGGGCTCCGGCTCCGGTGTCGGCTCCGGTGTCGGCTCCGGCTCCGGCTCGGGTGCCGGCTCAGGCTCCGGCCGCGGCGGGGCGACGTCCTCCTCCTCGTCGGAGACGCGGGTGGCCGGGGAGGAGTCGCGCTCCGGCCGCGGCGCGGGCTCGGGCGCGACGGCGTAGCTCAGCTGCACGGCGTCGCCGGGGCGCAGCCGGACACCGGTCGGGTCGACGGCGGTGACGACGCCGGGCGCCACGTCGGCGGTGACCTCCTCCACGCGCTGCACGTCCAGCCCGAAGGCGGACAGCACGCGCGCCGCCCCGTCGACCTGCCGGCCGACGTAGTCCTCGGCGGAGAGCCGGATCTCCGCATCCTCGGTCTGCGCCGCGACCACGGTGGGGACGGGCTCGTCCTCCCCGGAGGCGGCCACGAAGACGCCGGCGGCCGCGCCGGCCCCGAGCAGCAGCGTCACCACCGGCACGAGGACGGCGGCCAGGCCGCGCCGACGCGGGGCGGGCGGGCTGCTGGTCCGGGTGGCCGGGCCGGCCGCGG
>NZ_SPQN01000166.1 GCF_004571065.1 Geodermatophilus sp. DF01-2 | reverse complement strand
TCGCCGGTCAGGTTGGACTCGTCCACCTCCAGGTCGACGGCCTCCAGCAGGCGGGCGTCGCAGGCCAGCACGTCCCCGGGCTCGACCTGCACGACGTCGCCGAGCCGCAGCGCGCTGCCCGGGACGTCCTCGCGGCCGCCGTCGGTCTCCCGGTGCACGACGACGTCCTGCTCGAGCAGGAGCGACTCCAGCGCGGTCTCCGCGCGCAGCCGCTGGAGGCCGCTGACGAGTGCGTTGCCGACGGTCACGCTGCCCACGAGGACGGCGTCGGTCGCCTCGCCGAGCATCGCGGTGGCCGCGGCGCCGGTGCCGAGGACCGGCGTGAGCGGGTCGGCCAGCTCGGCGGCGACCGTGCGGACCAGACGGGCGGGTCCGCGCACCTGCGGCAGGCCCCCGGCCCACCGCACCGGCGCCAGCAGCCGGCGCGGACGGCGCTCGGCGTCGTCGGGGAGCTCGGCCAGCCGGTGCCGCACCTCGTCGGGGTCGAGCGCGTGCCACGGCGTGTGCACCGCGGGCGGCGGGACCGGTCGGCCGGCGGACCGGACGGCGGCCCACGTGCCGCCCAGCATGGCGACAATCGTGGCCGTCTTGCCGGGGGTGGTGGCCTTGCGCTGCCCGCGACGGGGGCTGCCGACGGCGGCCAGCAGCCCGCCGAGGACGTTGCCGGTGAGCGCGGCCTGCACCGACCGTCGGCTCACGGCGCGGGCCACGGTCGTCGCCGCGACGATCCGGCAGGCGTCGGTCAGCCCCGGTCGGGTGACCAGGTCGGCGCCCCACGCCGGCGGGCGCCCGGGCCGGACGGGGGCGACGGCGACGTCGGCGGCCAGCAGCGCGGGGCCGTCGGCGTCGCTGACCACCAGCACCCCGTGCCCGTCGTCCTGCAGCCGGCGCACCGTCCCCACCAGGGGCTCGTCGGCCGGCGCGACCTCGTCGGCGGCGGCGGCCACCTCCCGGGTCCCGGCGTGCGCGGTCAGCACCAGGCGGTGGCCCGCCGCGGCGGCCACCGCCATCAGCGCCTCGGCGTGCGGGTCCGGCTCCCGGGCGACCGTCGCCGTGCCGACCCGGCGGCGTCCCTCGTACACCGCGTGGACGGTGGCGCCGGGGGCGTCCGGCGCGTCGCGGGCGGGGCCGAGCCGCAGCCGGCCGACCGGCTCGTCGCCCTCGAAGGCGCCCACCAGCCGCGCGGCGGCCGACCAGACGCGGGCGTCGTCCCACCCCTCGGCCTGCGCGCTCGCCTCCAGGACCACCGGCGGGCCGGTGCACAGCGCGTCGCCGTCCACCACGACGGCGTCCACCCGGTCCAGCCGCCGGTAGGCCGAGCCGTCCATCGGGAGCACGCCACGGCGGCACAGCAGCAGGTCCAGCGTCGCGGCGAAGGCGTCCCGCCCCAGGACGGCGGCCCTCGGCGTCAGCACCTTCATCAGGTCCGCCGAGCGACCGGGGCGACCGGTCAGCGCCAGCAGGCCGAGCGCCGCGCCGAGCTCCATCGGCGCCAGGCGGGCGCTGTGGATCTCGACCGGGCCGGGCGGCAGCGGGCGCGGCCGGGGGCCGGGCGGCGGGAGCGACCCCGCGGAGCCGCCCTCCGGCTCGGGCCGGCACAGCTCCCACTCCCGGCGCCGCCACACCTGCCGGCGGGCCCGGACCTCCACGACCTCCTGCAACGCGGCGGCGGCGTTGAGCGCCGGCACCGTGGGGCTCTGGGTGAGCGCGTGCAGCAACGCGCTCAGGCTGGTGATAGCGAGATCCGCGCCGACCGGGCCGACCCGGCCGGCCAGCGCCTGCCGGAGCCGGGTCTGGGAGTCCAGCAGCGCGACGGCGAGGGTGGCGTGCCGGGAGAGCGCCGGGACGGGGAGCACCTTCGCCACGCAGGCGACGCCGACGGCGGCGAGGTCGACGGCCGCCGCGACGGCGGCCGCCATCAGGGGCTCCAGGTCGGCCGGGTGGTCGGGCTGCTCCGGCGACAGCCCCGTCCCGCCGCGGGCCTGCTCGATCGCGGTCACCGCGCCGACGAGGTCCGCAGGCGTGACCTGCCGCTCGTCGAAGGCGACGAGCACGCGGCCGACGACGTCGTTCACCGCCGCCCACTCGACGCCCTCCAGGCGCTCGAGGTGGCGGCGCAGCGCGCGGCGGACCTCCGGCGTCCCCTCCGCGGCCGGGGCGCACAGCTCGACCTGGACCCGGCCCCGGTCGGCCCACAGCCGGCGGGTGTGCCGCTCCGGTGGCGGCTCGACCATTCCGCGCGCGGCGTCGGCGAGGCCGCGCAGCCGCCCGTCGGGCAGCGGGTCGGCGCCGGTCACCAGGGTGCCGACGGTGCGGGTCCCGGCGACGGCGGCCGCGA
>NZ_SPQN01000165.1 GCF_004571065.1 Geodermatophilus sp. DF01-2 | reverse complement strand
ATCCGGCGGCAGCAGAAACCCCTGATCGACATCCGCGCGGATGAAGTTCTGCGGCATGCCCCATTCTCCCGCAACTACCGCCCGCACCCGCTCAGGCACGCGGCTTTATGCGACAGGCTCGATCGTTCCGGCTCCGGGCTCAGCACCGGTCGTGAGCCCGGACCCGGAACCGTGAGCCAGGACGGCGGTTCGGACGCCCCGTACCCGAGTGTCCCCTCCTCGGCGCCCCCGAAGCCGTGCGACGGGGTGGGGAGGAGAGGCCCTCCTCAGTCGCGCGGAGCGATGGGCCGCCCGGCGGTGACGTCGCGCCGCAGGTCGGCGGCGTCGGCGCCGTCGGCCGGCAGCTCGATCTCGTCGTGCGACCGGACCGCGTCGGCGGCCAGGGCGTCGGCGGACTCCAGCGCACGGTCCTTGCGGTACTCGCGGAAGGAGTGGACGACCGCGGCCACCCAGACCGCGGCGAGCACCGCGTACACCGTGGAGCGCACCGGGTCGGCGGCGTCGATCCACTCGCTGCGCAGCAACGTCCGCGTGTTGGTGAGCACGATGATGCCGCCGACGAGGGAGCCGAGCATCCGCGGCGGGACGTGCCGCACCAGCCACGCCGCGATCGGCGCGGCGACCAGCCCACCGGCGAGCAGGCCGAGCACCCACAGCAGGTCGATGCCCTGCGAGCCGAGCGCGACCAGGAAGCCGAGGCTGGCGGCGAGGGCGACCAGGAACTCCGAGGTGTCGATCGAGCCGATGACCCTGCGCGGCTCCATCCGGCCGCTGGCCAGCAGGGCCGGGGTGCCGACCGGGCCCCAGCCGCCGCCCCCGGTGGCGTCGACGAAGCCGGCGACCAGGCCCAGCGGGCCGAGGAAGCGCTTGCGAATCGGCTTGCCCAGGTGTCGGCGGTCGACCCCGCGGAGGGTGAAGCGCACCAGGAGGTAGACGCCGAGCGAGACCAGGATCAGCGACATGACCGGGGCGGCGACCTCGGTCGAGAGGTTGGACAGGACGGTCGCGCCGAGGAAGGCGCCGATCGCGCCGGGGACGCCGACCTTGGCGACGACCTTCCAGTCGACGTTGCCGAACCTCCAGTGCGCGAGACCCGAGGCGAGCGTCGTGCCGATCTCGGCGAGGTGGATGGTGGCCGACGCGGCGGCCGGGTTGGTCCCGATGGCGAGCAGCAGGGTGGTCGACGTCACGCCGTAGGCCATGCCGAGGCTGCCGTCCACGAGCTGCGCACCGAGGCCCACGAGGGCGAGCAGGACGAGGGTCTTCACGGGCTGGACTCCGGATCCGGGAGAGTCGCGGGCGCGCCAGGAGGCGCAGCGCAGCGCGGGAGGTGCGGGGAGGTGCGCGGAGCGCGGGAGGTCAGCAGCCCGGACAGCGGGCGGTGCAGACGCGCAGCAGGTCGACGTGGATCCGCCCCACGAGGAGCACCGTCGTCACCGCCACGGCCCAATGTCTACCAGATCGGTAGGGATATGCCCAAAGCAGCCGGGGCGCGCCCCGCGGTCAGCGGTGCGCGGCCTCCAGGTCGCTGTTCCCGCCGAGGGCCTCGACGAGGTCGGCCCGGGCCCGCGCCACCCGCGACCGGATGGTCCCCACCGGACAGCCGGCCACCTCGGCCGCCTCGGCGTAGGGCAGCCCCAGCAGCTGGGTGAGCACGAAGGCCTCGCGGCGGTCGGGGGAGAGCCGGCCCAGCAGGTCCGCGACGGCGGCGCCCTCACCCACCCGGTCGGCGACGTCGCCGGGGCCGAGAACCTCGAGATCGGCGTCCTCCCGGACCAGGGTGAGCCGTCGGCGCCGGCGGGACCGGACGGCGTCGGCGCACACCCGGCGGGCGATCGACAGCAGCCAGGTGCGCAGCGAGGAGCGACCCTCGAAACGGTGCAGGGCGCCGAAGGCCCGCAGATAGGTCTCCTGCGTCAGGTCGTCGGCGGACTGCCGGTCCCCGAGCGCCGCGCACAGCCGCCAGACGTCGGACTGGGTGGCGCGCACCAGGGCCGCCGCCGCGAGGGGGTCGCCGTCGACGGCGGCAGCCGCCAGCCGCTCCAGCTCGTCCACGTGTCCCATCCTCCCCGGTGCACCGTCGCCCTGGCTCCACCCGAAATGAGGGGAACCAACCGGCCCCGGAGGACGACCACCCCATCATGCAGTGCACCCCGTACCGCGAGGCGGTCTCCGCCCGGCTCGACGGCGAGTCGCCCGGCCTGCCCGCCGGTGAACTCGACGCCCACCTCGGCGCGTGCCCCGGCTGCGCAGCGTGGGCCCGGCAGGCCGAGCTGGTCACCCGTCGCGCGCGGCTGGCCCCCGCGCCGGCCGTGCCCGACCTCACCGCGACGGTCCTGGCCGCGCTGCCCCGTGAGCTGCCGGGCACGGCCGCGGCCGCCCGCGCCCGGCTGGC
>NZ_SPQN01000164.1 GCF_004571065.1 Geodermatophilus sp. DF01-2 | reverse complement strand
TGGCCCGGTGCCGCCCGGCCGTGGCGCCGTCGGCAACGACCGGCAGCTCGGCGGTCACGTCGCCGCCGTGCCGGCGCCGGCGTGCGCCGCCCGACGCCGATGGGGGCAGGACACCGGCCACCATCTGCTCGCGTGCGGCCGCCTCGCTGAGCGACAGCCGCGGAGTGGCTGCGGCGCCGGGGAGCAGCTCGGCGGCACCCGGGACCAGGTCGGGCCCGGTGGTCGGGACCATGGCCGGCACGGGCCGGGCCTCCGGAAGTCGGAGGTCGGCGAGGTCGGTCCAGACCTCCCGGTCGACGCCGGCGACGGCCACGCGCACCCACACCGCGCACCTGCCCCCGCCGTCGTGGCGCCAGCCCAGGATCGACCCCGGCCACCAGCCGTCCTCCACGAACACCTCGACGCTCTGCGACTGCTGCGTGAAGATCGCGGCCCGGCTGCCTGACATCGCTGACACGTCACCGACCGTAGGACGGCGACCGGCCACCGACCGTCAGCGACGCAGGACTACGGGTTGACGAACATCGGTGCGGGATCTTGTCGCTCCGTGACCCCGACTGCCCGCCGACTGCGGCTCACGGCAGCCGGAGGACCTGCCCCGGGACGACGACCGAGGCCTCGAGGTCGTTGAGCTCCTCGATCGCGTCGACGACGACGCGCACGTCCTGGTCGGCGCCGGCGAGCTCCGCGGCGATCGACCACACCGTGTCGCCCGGCTCCACCACGACACCGCTGCCGCCGGCGAGTCGGAGGTCGCTCCCCGGGCCGGCGTCGAGGGCGGTATGGACCAGGACGGCCACGCCCACCGCGACAGCCGCGACCAGGACGATCAACAGGCGGCGCCCGCGCCGGGTCAGCCGCAGGGGCGCCTTTCCTGCGACACAGCCGCCGCGGACCGGAACCGCCGCCACGCCAGGGCGCGGCACCGGACGGCCGGCCGGTCGGACCGGGTCGCGCCGGGTGCGCGGCGCCTCCACTGCCGGCCCGGCGGCGCGCGGCACCGAGGGGGCTGCGCGGTGGGCGACCGGCCGCAGGTGTCCGGCGACCCGCGGACCCGAGCCCGGCAGGCCCGGCCCGTCCGACGACCGCGCCGGGCGGCCGGACCCGGCCGCCCGGCCCGCGACCCCCGACCCGAGCAACGGCCGCCACGGGACCTGCACCGCCGCGTCGAACTCCAGCACGGCCTGCCGCACGCTTGCCATGACGTCTCCTCCCGATCGTCGACACGGATCGAACTGGTGTTCGGTCGAACGTCCGTACGATGTCTACCGCACCGCGCCGACAGGTTCGACCCGACACCGTGCGAGTTTCGAACACACGTTTGAACTCCGCCCGCGGGCGCGCTAGCGTGCAGGCCAGCACCTGTCCGCCGTCGACCGTCCGGCGGCGGCGGACCCCGGCCCGGGTCGGCGCTCCTCGGGAGCTCTCCGGCCGGGTGTCCTCCCGGGCGGGCGCACGACAGAGGGCTGTGACGGCACAGCCGGCGAGGAGGAGACGTGGCGGGCAGGAGCGGGACGTCGGACAGCGGGGTCCGGGGCGGCGGCGGCTCGTCGCGCCGCACGTCCGGGAGCCGGAGCGGCGGCGCGCCGGCGGCCACACCGGAGCCGGCCGCCGCGGCGTCCGTGCGGACCTTTCCCGACCGGGGCGAGGCCGGCGACGGGCTGACCCAGCGCCAGCGGCGGGTCCTGGAGGTCATCCGCGACTCGATCGAGCGGCGTGGCTACCCGCCCTCGGTCCGCGAGATCGGCGAGGCCGTCGGGTTGTCGTCGGCCTCCTCGGTGGCCCATCAGCTCAGCGTGCTGCAGAAGAAGGGCTGGCTGCGTCGCGACCCGAACCGGCCGCGCGCGCTGGACGTCCGCCTGCCCGGTGACGCCTCGGGCGCACCCACGCCCACGGTCACCGCGCCCGTCGCCGCGGAGGAGACCCCCGCACCGACCTACGTCCCCCTCGTCGGCCGGATCGCCGCGGGTGGCCCGGTGCTGGCCGAGCAGGCGGTGGAGGACGTCTTCCCCCTGCCCCGGGAGCTGGTCGGCGAGGGCACGCTGTTCATGCTCAAGGTCGCCGGTGACTCCATGGTCGAGGCGGCCATCTGCGACGGCGACTGGGTCGTGGTCCGCCAGCAGCCGACCGCGGAGAACGGCGAGATCGTCGCGGCGATGATCGACGGCGAGGCGACGGTGAAGACCTACAAGCGGCGCGACGGGCACGTGTGGCTGCTGCCGCACAACCCGGCGTACGAGCCCATCCCGGGTGACGAGGCCACCATCCTCGGCCGCGTCGTCACGGTCCTGCGCCGGGTCTGACCAACCTATGAGGTCGAAGTCAAGTCGGGCTTGGAGCGTTCTTGGGTAAGGGTGATCGGCTCGCCGGTGTCCGGTCGAGCTGATCTTGACGTTGGGGTTGTGTGCGCGTGCGTGTGGGCGGTG
>NZ_SPQN01000163.1 GCF_004571065.1 Geodermatophilus sp. DF01-2 | reverse complement strand
GGCCGACCGGGCTGGAGCACGCCGACCTCGTCCTCGACGGGATCGTCGGCATCGGCGGCCGCGGGGGCCTGCGCCCGCCCGCCGTCGCACTGGTCGAGCGGGCCGCGGCCGGGCCGGGCCTGATGGTCGCCGTCGACGTCCCCAGCGGGGTCGACGCGAGCACCGGCGCGGTGCACGGGACGGCGTTCCCGGCCCAGCACACCGTCACCTTCGGCGCGCTCAAGACCGGGCTGGTCGTCGGGGACGGCCGCGGGTACGCCGGCGAGGTCCACCTGGTCGACATCGGGCTCGACCTGCCCCCCGCCGACACCCACCAGCTGACCGACGCCGACGCCGTCGCCCGGATCCGCCCGCCGGCCAGCGACGACGACAAGTACTCGCAGGGCGTGGTGGGGGTCGTCGCGGGCTCGTCGGTCTACCCCGGCGCCGCCGTCCTCTGCACCGGGGCGGCGCTGCGCACGAGGCCGGGGCTGGTCCGCTACGCCGGGACGGCGGCCGCGGGCGTGCGGGCCGCCTGGCCCGAGGCGATCGTCACCGAGGGAAGGCCGGGCGACGCCGGGCGGGTGCAGTCCTGGGTCGTCGGCCCCGGCATGGGAACCGACGACGACGCCCACAGCGTCCTGGCCGAGGTGCTGGCCTCCGACCTGCCGGTGCTGGTGGACGCCGACGCGCTGACGATGGCGGCGCGGGATCCCGACCTGGTCCGCCGGCGACAGGCGCCGACCGTGCTGACGCCGCACGATCGTGAGTTCGCCCGCTTCGGGTTCGAGGTCGGCGCCGACCGCGTCGGCGGAGCCCGCCGGCTGGCCGCCGACCTGGGCGCCGTCGTCCTGCTCAAGGGCGACGCGACCGTCGTCGCCGCGCCCGACGGCGCCGCGTACGTCAACGCCACCGGCACCCCGTGGCTGGCCACCGCCGGCACCGGCGACGTCCTCTCCGGCATCGTCGGCGCGCTGCTGGCCACCGGGTTGCCTGCCGACGAGGCGGCCGCCGTCGCGGCGCACGTGCACGGGCGGGTCGGGCAGCTGGCCGCCGAGGGGGGGCCGCTGATCGCCGGCGACCTCGTCCGCCGGCTGCCGGCCACGCTGGCCCGCCTGCGCGGGGCGCCCGCCGGCCGGCTGGGAGACTAGGGGACGTGACCGAGCTCGCGAGGTCACGCGGCGGCACAGCACCGATCGGCACGTCGTCGACGAGCGCCAGCGAGGAGGGGACGTGACCGAGCTCGCGAGGTCACGCGGCGGCACAGCACCGATCGGCACGTCGTCGACGAGCGCCAGCGAGGAGGGGACGTGACCGAGCTCGCGAGGTCACGCGGAGACACAGCACCGATCGGCACGTCGTCGACGAGCGCCAGCGAGGAGGGGACGTGACCGATCGAGCCCGCGCGGAGGTGGTCGTCGACCTCGACGCCATCGCCACCAACACCGCCGTGCTGCGCGAGCGGGTCGGCCGGCCGCTGATGGCCGTGGTGAAGGCCGACGGCTACGGCCACGGCATGGTGCCGGCCGCGCGGGCGGCGCTGGCGGGGGGAGCCGACGCGCTCGGCGTCGCGGTGCTCGAGGAGGCGCTGGCGCTGCGTGCCGCCGGCATCACCGCCCCGGTGCTCGCCTGGCTGCACACCCCGGGGACCGACCACGCCGCTGCGCTCACCGCCGACGTCGAGGTGTCGGTCAACGCAGAGTGGGCCCTGGCCGAGGTCGTCGCGGCCGCCCGCGCCACCGGCCGCACCGCCCGGGTCCACCTGTTCGCCGACACCGGCCTGTCCCGCGAGGGCGCCACGGAGGCCGACTGGCCCGGGCTCGCCGCCGCCGCCGCGCGGGCGCAGGCCGACGGCGACGTCGCGGTCGTCGGGCTGTGGAGCCACATGGCCTACGCCGACGCCCCGACCCACCCGACGATCGGCGCGCAGGTCCGGGTGTTCGAGGAGGCGGTCGCGATCGCCCGGGCGGCGGGGCTGATCGACGCCCGGCTGCACCTGGCCAACTCCGCGGCGACCATCGCGCTGCCGTCCACCTGGTACGACATGGTCCGGCCGGGGGTCGCCGTCTACGGCCTGGACCCGCTCGGGGGCGACCCCGCCGGCCACGGGCTGCGGCCGGCGATGACGGTCCGGGCCGCCGCCGCGCTGACCAAGCGGGTGCCCGCCGGCGTCGGCGTCTCCTACGGCCACACCTACTTCCCGGAGCGGGAGACCACCCTGCTGCTCGTGCCCGTCGGCTACGCCGACGGCGTGCCGCGGGCGGCGGGCAACCGGGCCCCCGTCCTCGCCGCCGGCGCACACCGGACCATCGCCGGCCGGGTCTGCATGGACCAGTTCGTGCTGGACGTCGGCGACGCCGAGGTGCGGGCCGGCGACGAGGTCGTCCTGTGGGGGCCGGGGGACCGCGGCGAGCCGACGGCGCAGGACTGGGCCGACGCCGTCGACACCATCCACTACGAGCTGGTCACGCGGATCGGTGGCCGCTTCGCCCGTCGCTACGTCGGCTCGGCCGGGGCGGTCTGATGGCGGTCCACAAGCGCCCGGGTCGGCAGCCGTCGCAGCAGTCGCACCACCGGGCGGGGATCCTCGGCGCGGTCCTCGGCCTGGCCGCCGCCGGCACCGCCGTCGGGGTCGCGGTCAGCCGCGCCGCGGCCCGGCGGGTGGGCGCCGAGCGGCTGGGGTCAGCG
>NZ_SPQN01000162.1 GCF_004571065.1 Geodermatophilus sp. DF01-2 | reverse complement strand
CGCGCGGGTGCCCGCCGGGGCACCGGCGACGGCGCTGGCCGTGGCCGCCGCCGCGAGAGCCGGCCCCCCGAGCAGGGTGACCGGACGGCCGGCGTAGTTCGTGCGCCGCCAGGGGGCGCCGGCCGGATGCGCGTCGAGCGCCGCCGCACCGGCCAGCCCGAGCTGGGCTCCGGCCGCACCGCCGAGCACCAGCAGCAGCCGGCGTCGCGCACCGCCGTCCGGCCGCCGGGACGAGCGGCGGGTCACGGGGTCGAGGTGGGGACCGGCGGCACCGGCTGGGTGTCCTCACCCGTGCCGTAGGCACCCGAGGTGCCCTCGCTCTCCCTCCCGAGAGCGAGGACCGTGCTGATCCGCCCCGACGCCGAGTCGAGGTTGTCCACGGTCGAGACCGCCGCGGACAGCTCGGGGTCGGCCCGGATGACGCCGACCAGCCCGGTCTCCCGCGCCGATGCGGCGTCGCCGGCGACGACGGCGCCCGAGCCGGCGGCGTCCAGGGCCAGGACCAGGTCGACGAGGGCATCGGTGCGCTCCTCGGCGTCGTCCCCCGGGGCGCCGGCGGTGAGGACCACCGCGTGGTCGGCCGGGGTGACCGACGTCCCCTCGACGTCCAGCACGTCGAGGGCCCGCAGACCTGCGAGGACGGAGGAGAGCGCGGCGGTGTCCGGCGCGGCCTCGCCGGGCGCGGCCGGGACCATGAGCACCTGGGCCAGCAGCGAGCCGACCAGCTGACCGGTGTCGTCGATCTCGGGCAGCGTGACCCCGGTGGGCAGGCCGGGCCCGGTGACGTAGCTCTGCAGCTCGGCGGCGGTGGCCGGGTCGCTGAACTCCGGCTGCAGCCGGATGGTGCCGGTCACCGTGCCGCCGGCCTGGTCGACCAGGGTGGAGACCTCCTCGACGGTCTCGGCCGGGACGTCCTCTCCGGTGGCGACGAGTACCACGCTGCGGTCGGGAAGGCTGCCGGCGACCAGGGCGGGGGCGACGGCCTCCTCGAAGGCGTCGCCGGTCTCCAACTGGGCCTGCAGCTCCTGGGTCTGGGTCTCCAGCTCCCGCTTGTCCTCGGCGAGCGCCGTCACCTGGCTCTCGAGGTCCTCGAGGATCGGCGCGTTCAGCGCCGTGGTGCCGATGACGATGCCCAGCGCCACGGCCAGGAAGACGGCGATCAGCGAGACCAGGTGGTAGCGGAAGTCGATCACGTGAAGAGGTTCTCCAGCCAGAACACGAAGCTGTTCCATTGATCGGCCAGCAGGTCGAGGTAGAGGCGACCGGCCGCCGAGACCGCGAGGGCCGACCCGATGGCCACGAAGGCGGCGAGCACGAGGACGACCAGCGTGAGGGTCGAGATGCGGCTGCGGTAGAGCCGGCTCACGCCCTTGGCGTCGACCAGCTTGCCACCCAGCCGCAGCCGGGTGAGGAAGGTCGAGGCCATGCCGCCGCGGCCCTTGTCGAGGAACTCGACCAGCGTGGCGTGGGTACCCACGGCGACGATGAGCTTGGCGCCCTTCTCGTCGGCCAGCAGCATCGCGATGTCCTCGCTGGTGGCCGCGGCCGGGAAGGTGATCGCGTCGACACCGAGGTCCTGCACGCGGGCCAGGCCGGGGGCGCGGCCGTCTGCGTAGGCGTGCACGACGACCTCGGCGCCGCTCTTCAGGACGTCGTCGCTCACCGAGTCCATGTCGCCGACGATCATGTCCGGCCGGTAGCCGGCCTCGACGAGGGCGTCGGCGCCGCCGTCGACGCCGATGAGCACCGGCCGGTAGTCGCGGATGTAGGACCGCAGGGCCTGCAGGTCCTCCTTGTAGTCGTAGCCGCGGACGACGACCAGCACGTGCCGGCCCTCGATCCGCGTGGCCACGTCCGGGACACCGACGCCGTCGAGCAGCAGCGCGCGCTCGCGCTTCATGTACTCCATCGTGTTGGTGGCGAAGGCCTCCAACTGGACCGCCAGCCCGGCGCGCGCGTCGGCCATCGCCTCGGCGACCGACTCCGGGGTCTGCTCGGTGCCCTCGGCGAGCACGGTGCCGTCCTCGAGCAGCAGCTGGTTGCCGTCGACGCGGACCGGCGTCCCCTCCTTGACCGCGGCGAGCACGTCCTTGCCGACGCCGTCGACCAGTGGGATCCCGGCGCCGACGAGAATCTCGGGACCGAGGTTGGGGTAGCGGCCGGAGGTGCTCGGCGCGGCGTTGACCACCGCCGCGACCCGGCAGGCGACCAGCGAGTCGGCGCTGACCCGGTCGATGTCGACGTGGTCGATGACCGCGACGTCACCGGGGCGCAGCCGCTTGGTGAGGTTCTTGGTGCGGCGGTCCAGCCGCACGGTGCCGGTCACCCCGGGGGCCGCTTCGGGCGCCCGACCACGGCGGAGGGAGCCGATGCGCATGGCCTGCACTCTCCCACGGTCGTCCGCGAGGGCCGCCCTCCGACGCGCGCCAGCGACGCCCCGGTCACGCAGAGTGTCCGACACCACGGGAACGACGACACGCCGGACACTTCTGCCCCACCGGCCCCGCCGGGATGCCCAGCCGCGCTGTCTACCGTTGCCCGGGTGACACCAGGGGCGCATGCAGCCGGCCGCACGCACGAGCACGACGACGTCCGGCCGGAGTCGCCCGAGGCGGTGGTCCACGAGCTGCCGGTCTCCGAGGTCCCGCCTCCGGGGTCGTCCGCGCCGCGGTCCTCGGTGCCGAAGTCGTCCGAGCGGGGGGCGTCCGTGCCCACCCCCGAGGACGAGGCGCCGCCGCCCCCGCTGCCCGGTGCGGCCACGCCGGTCGCTCCACCGGCCGGTGCCGCACCGCAGCCGGAGCAGCCCGCCCGCGGTCGCCGCGGAC
>NZ_SPQN01000161.1 GCF_004571065.1 Geodermatophilus sp. DF01-2 | reverse complement strand
GCGCCGTCCCTCCGCAGGAGGCCTGAACCGTGAGCCGAGCCCCCGACCGCCCGTTCCCAGCGCGCAGCTGGGCGGTGCTCTCGGTCCTGCTGGCCGTGGTCGGGGTGGTGGCCCTCGTCGTGGCGGTCACCGGGCAGCAGAGCCCCCCGCAGCCCGCGGCCGACGGCCGCGCCTCCGCACCGACGGCCGCCACCGCGCCGACCACACCTCCCGCGGGGTCGCCCGCCGCCGGCGCTGCTCCGCCCGTCGTCATCGAGCCGCCGGGGCCGGAGGTCGCCGAGCCGGTCACCCTGCGCATCCCCAGCCTCGACGTCACCAGTGAGCTGCTCCGGCTCGGACTCAACGACGACGGCACCGTCGAGGTGCCGCCGCTGGGCCCGAACGACCAGGCCGGCTGGTACCACAACAGCCCGCGCCCCGGCGCGGTCGGCCCGTCCGTGCTGCTCGGGCACGTCGACTCCGCGGAGTGGGGGCCCGGCGTCTTCTTCGAACTGGGCGCACTGACTCCGGGCGACGAGGTCGAGGTGACCCGCGCCGACGGCTCCGTCGCCGTCTTCGCCGTCGACCGCGTCGAGCGCTATCCCAAGGACGAGTTCCCGACCCTCGAGGTCTACGGCAACACCACGGACCCGCAGTTGCGGCTGATCACCTGCGGCGGCGCATTCGACCCGGCGGCGCGCAGCTACGAGGACAACGTCGTCGCCTACGCCACCATGGTCGACACGCGTCCGGCCTGACCCGATCAGGTGCCGGGCCGTCCCGGGCGTGCAGGCCGGCTCGTCGGTCTCCCGCTGCAGCCTGCCGCACCGGCAAGTGACCGTGCCGCGACGGCCGTCCCGGTCGCACGGTCGACGCGGAGGTGGACACGGTGACCGAGCAGGTGGGGAACGACTACGACGCGATGGCGGCCGGCAGTGGCGAGGCCGGAGAGTTCAGCGCCACGTACTGGGAGGACCGTTACCGCGGCCATGCGGCACACGGCAGCCGGCCTCCCAACCCGCAGCTCGTGAGCGAGGCCGGGGATCTCGTGCCCGGCACGGCGCTCGACGCCGGCTGCGGCGAGGGCGCCGACGCCCGCTGGCTCGCCTCGCGTGGCTGGCGCGTGACGGCGGTCGACGTCGCTCCCACGGCGCTGCGCCGCGCCCGCGAGCACGCCGCAGCGATCGGGCCGGACGTCGCGAGCCGCATCGACTGGGTGGCGGCCGACCTGACCACGTGGGCGCCACCTGCGGAGCACTTCGACCTGGTCTCTGCCCACTACGTGCATCCGGCCGGGCCGCACGACACGTTCGTCCGACGGCTGGCCGCCGCGGTCGCGCCGGGCGGCACGCTCCTCGTCGTCGGTCACGACCCATCCGATCGCCACTCCGCTGGGCACGTCACGGCGGGCGAGGTCGCGGCGGGCCTCGACGGCGACCGGTGGGACGTCGTGGTCGCCGAGGTCCGATCCCGGCACGTCGCCGGTCACGGCGGCGCAGAGATCACCCTGCGCGACGCCGTCCTCCGCGCCTGCAGGCGTCCGTGACCGGTGCCGACCAGCCGGGGTGGCTGTCCCCGCACGTCGGCCGAAAGCGGCAACCAACTGCGACCTAGCTGTTGAGCAGCCGCAGGGCGTCGTGCGACGGCGAGCCCGGCTCCGGCCGTGCAGACGAGCAGCATCCGACCGGGGACGGCGGCCGGTGCATCGCCTCGTACGTCGGTGAGAGGTCGCCGGGGTCGCGGTGGTGGCGGTGCTCGGTACCGGTGGTGTGCCAGCGGACGTTGCGCGTCCCTCACCGCGCGCTGACCTGCTTCCGGTGCCGCCTCGTCTCTCGCCACGGCTGGCGACCATGGCGATCCCCCCGGCAGCTCCGGGCCCTCGCAGATGCCCCAGCCACCCGCTGTGGTCCGAGGAGGGCGATCCGCCGGACGATCAGCGGGTGGATCGACGCCGGCTGGCCGAAGCGGGCCACGGTTGCGGCCTGACCGTGGCGGCGCGGCGATGCTCGGGCTGATGCTGCCCCGCCTCGTCCGGCGCGCCCGCGGAGCACACGGGCACCGAGCCTGCGGGAAGCCATGCTCGGACTCCATCCGACGAGGGTTAGGTGGCGTTCCCGGGTCCGCGGGTGGCGGCGTGCCATCGTTCCCGGCGTGGTCGCCGCCCTGGTAGTCGCCGCCCTCCTCCTGGGCGCGGTCGTCGGGGTGCTCGTCAACCGCGCCGCCGGTCGCTTCCCCTGGCCACCGGACGCCGCCGTCCGGGACCTGCTGGGTCCCGGGCCGGTCGCCGTCCGGCCGCCGCTGCTCGAGGTGGGGACGGCGCTGCTGGCGGCCCTCACCGCGCTGCGGTTCGACCTCTCCTGGGAGTTGCCGGCGTTCCTCTTCCTGGCCGGCGCGGGCGTGCTGCTCGCCGTCGTCGACCTGCGGCATCGGCTGCTGCCCAACCGCGCGGTGCTGCCCTCGCTCGCCGCCGGGACGGCGCTGCTGCTCCTGCCGGCCCTGGCCGACGGCGCCTGGTCGGCGATGCTGCGCGCCGTGCTGGGCGCCGTCGTGCTGTTCGCGGTGTTCCTCGCGCTCGCGCTCGTCTCGCCCGGAGGCCTGGGCATGGGCGACGTCAAGCTCGCCGCCCTGCTCGGCCTGTACCTGGGCTGGCTGGGCTGGACGGCGGTCCTCCTCGGCGCCCTCGCCGGGTTCGTCGTCCAGGCGGTCGTGGCGCTCGGCCTGCTGGCGGCGCGGCGGGTCGGGCTGCGCGCAGAACTGCCGTTCGGCCCGGCGATGCTCGCCGGCGCCGTCCTCGCGATCGGCTGGACCGCGCTGCTGCCCTGACAGGCCGCTTACATGGAGTGACCGCACCCGTCGGCGGTACGCCCGACCGAGGGGACGGTGTCGACCGACGGGGTGGACGGCGCTCAAGTCGGCGCGACCGCGGTTCGACAGAACTGACGTTGCCGCGAGGCCGGGTCGACCGATCCGGACCGGCCGGCACCGTCCCCCCGGGAGTCCTCCGTGCTGAACCTCATCACCAACCCGCTGGCCACCATCGTCACGCTCTACTCGCTCGCCGAGGAGCGCCTCAAGCGTGAGGAGAAGGGCGCCACCGCCGTCGAGTACGGCCTGATGGTCGGCCTGATCGCCGTCGCGATCATCACCGCGGTCGTCCTCCTCGGCGAAAACCTGACCGCCCTGTTCAACGACATCGCCGGCGAGCTCGGTGGCGGCGCCGCCACCACTCCCTGACCCTCGCACCTTCCCGGCG
>NZ_SPQN01000160.1 GCF_004571065.1 Geodermatophilus sp. DF01-2 | reverse complement strand
CCGGGGGCCGGCGGCACGCTCGGCGGAGCCGGCGGCTCCGTCGACGCCGGAGCCGGCGGGCCGGACGCCGGCACGTCGGTGATCCGGATCGGGTCCGGGAGCGGCCCCCGTTCCACCGCGGCCGGGCGCAGCACCGCCCAGCCGGCGACGAGGGCGAGCACCAGGGCCGCCGCCACGGCCACCAGCAGCAGGGGCGCGGGTCGGCGCAGTCGGGATCGCACACCCGGACGCTCCCCGCCGCGCCGCGGTCCGCAGTGAGAGCCGCATGAGACCTCTCTCATGCAGCGATCTCCGTCCGCACCCATCCGACGGGCACCCTCGCCGCGAACACCTGCTCGGAGACGACGGACACCCGCCGCCTTCGACCGGGTCACTGCTCCACCCGCCGTCCGCCCGCTCCCGCGGGTGCCGCACCTGCTCGAGACCGAAGGAGCCCTCCCGTGCGCATGTCCCTCGCCCTGCCCACCGTCGCGCTGGCCCTCCGCCACCGGGCCGCCGAGCGGGGCTGAACCGGCCGACCGACCGACCGCCGCGCCGCACCGCGCAGGCAGCCCTCGCCTGCGCGGCGCGGCGCCGTCCCCTCCAGGAGGCAGCCCCGTGAGCCGTGAGACCCCCCGCCGCACCCGTCCCTGGGCCGTCCTCGCCGTGCTGCTGGCCGTCGTCGGGGTGGTGGCCCTAGTCGTCGGGGTGACCGGGCAGCAGAGCCCGCCGCAGCCGGCCGCCGCCACCGAGGAACCCGCCACCAGCGAGGAGCCCGCGACCTCGCCGCGCTCCTCCGCGCCCGACGCCGTCCCGGCCCCGCCCTCGGCCGCCCCGGCCGCCGAGGTCCCCGAGCCGGTCAGCGTGCACATCCCGGCCATCGACGTCACCAGCGAGCTGCTGGAGCTGGGCCTCAACGACGACGGCACCGTGGAGGTGCCTCCGCTCGGTCCCGACGACCAGGCCGGCTGGTACCGCAACTCCCCCGCGCCGGGCGCCGACGGGCCCGCGGTGCTGCTCGGCCACGTCGACTCGGCCGAGTGGGGACCGGGCGTGTTCTTCGACCTGGGCGCGCTCGTCCCGGGTGACGAGGTCGAGGTGACCCGCGTCGACGGCAGCGTCGCCGTGTTCGCCGTCGACCGCGTCGAGACCTACGCCAAGGACGACTTCCCCACGCTCGAGGTCTACGGCAACACCCCGGACCCGCAGCTGCGGCTGATCACCTGCGGGGGCGCGTTCGACCCCGAGGCCCGCAGCTACGAGGACAACGTGGTCGCCTACGCGACGCTCGTGGGGACCCGCGCGGGCTGAGCCGGGGTTCCTCACCCTGTCGGGGGAGTCCGGCCGGGGCCGGCCGACGCTCGACTCAACCGCGGGCTGCGGGCGGTCGATGCGGGAGACATGTCCGTGTCCACGCCCGAGCGCACCGGCGTCGTGGCGGCCGAGTGGGAGGCCCGGCTCGGCGCCGTCTTCGCCGACCCCTCGCTGCTACGCCTGGTGTTCCAGCCGATCGTCGACCTCCAGCGGGGAACCGTCGCCGGCTACGAGACGCTCGCCCGGTTCAGCACCCCGGACGGGCGGCCGAGCGAGGCCACGCCGGACAGGTGGTTCGCCGCCGCCGACGCGGTCGGTCGCGGGGCCGCGCTCGAGGCGATCGTCGTCCGCCAGGCTCTCGTGGTCCTGCCGACGCTGCCGGCCGACTGCTTCCTCACCGTCAACGTCAGCCCGCACCTGCTCACCGAGCCCGAGCTGGCCGACCTGCTCCTGGCCGTCGACGACCTGGCGCCGCTGGTCCTCGAGCTGACCGAGCACCAGGCCGTCAGCAACCTGCGACCGCTGGTGGACCTGCGCGACCGGCTGCGGGCGCGAGGGGCCCTGCTCGCGCTGGACGACGCCGGGTCGGGCTACTCCGGGCTGCAACAGATCACCCAGTTCCGGCCGCAGCTGATCAAGCTGGACCGCGCGCTGGTCGCCGACGCCGACGGCGACGAGGTCAAGCTGGCCCTGGTCGAGATGCTGGGCGAGTTCGGCGGCCGCATCGACGCCTGGCTGCTCGCCGAGGGCATCGAGACGTGGGGTGAGCTGCAGGCGTTCCTCCGACTGCAGGTCCCGCTCGGCCAGGGCTGGCTGCTGGGCCGGCCCGGCCCGCCGTGGGTGCAGCTCGACCCCGCCGTCCGCGACCGGCTGCGCCGTCAGGCCGCGCAGGCCCGGCTGACCGAGCACGTGGCCGGTCTGGCCGAGCCGGTGCTGGTCGTCCAGGACGGCGCCGTACCTGCGGGCGCGATGGGCGTCGAGGTCGACGAGTACGGGCATCCCCGGTGTTTGCTGATCCCGCACCGCCGTGGTGCGGACCCACCCGGCCATCGCCGCGCGCCGGTGACCCTGCGGGTCCCGGCGTCCGCGGGCGTCAGCGAGGTCGCCCAGCGGGTGGCCGCGCGTCCCGAGGAGACGCGGTTCGACCCCGTCGTGTGCGTCGACGCGCGCGGCGCCGCCCTCGGCATCGTCCGCGTCGAACGGCTGCTGCTGCAGCTGGCCGCAGCGCACGCCGGCTGACCGCCGGGCCACCGACCTCCGTCGTCCGCCGGACGACGGTTCCCACCCCCACCCCTGGAGGTATCCCCATGAAGCAGTTCGCCTGCGGCGACGTCGTCCCCTCGTGCGGGCGGACGTTCACCGCGCCCGCCGATGACGACATCCTCACCGCCGTCGCCGGCCACGCCCGCGAGGACCACGGCCTGGCCGAGGTCCCGGCCGGCCTGGTCGACCAGGTGCGGGCCGCCATCCGCACCGTCTGAACCGCCTCGCGGCGTGGTGGGTGTCCAGGAATCGACCGACCCTCAGTAGGGCGGTGGGGTCGTGACCGCGGTCAGGCCGGTGGGTGTGGTGACGGTCAGCGTGCCGTCAGGAGCGAGGATGTGCTGCCAGCCGGGCGCCTGGTGCTTTCCGCGATGGTCGCTGGTGCAGTAGCCGGCCAGGTTGGCCGCGCTGGTCTCACCCCCGGCGGCGTAGGACCGGTGGTGGTCGAGCTCGCCGGCCGTGGGCACCCAGCGGCGGCAGCCGGGAAACCGGCACCGCCGATCCCGCGCCCGGCCGGTGCGGTCCAGTGCGGCACCGGGCCCGTAGCCCTCAGTCGGGTCGGGGGCGCGCAGCCCGGACCGGCCGGTCAGGTCGTGGGTGCACGCCTCGGGCCGGCGCCGGCAGGCCCGGGCGCCGCAGTGCGCCACCCGGCGCAGCCCGGGCAGATCGGTCAGCGTCCGGAAGGCGCCGGTGACCGCGTCGGCGAGCACGATCCGCGGCCGGTCGGCCAATCCACCTCCGGCGGTGGCGGCCA
>NZ_SPQN01000015.1 GCF_004571065.1 Geodermatophilus sp. DF01-2 | reverse complement strand
CCGAACTGCGGCCGGTCGGCCACCCGCCCGGTGTCCCGTCCGCCCTCGGAGCCCCGCTGCCGGACGCCGGTGTCGTCGAGGTCGTCGCCGCGCCGGCGCCGACCGCGGGTCGGCGACTCGACACCGGCCTCGCGCAGGATGTCGGCGAGCGGCCGGCCGCCGGTGTCCGGGTCGCGGCGGCCCTCCCCGCGGCTGCCGGACGGAGTGCTCATCGTTCGTCCTCCAACGAGTCCAGTCGCCGGAGGATGACGCCCTCCCGCAGCGCCCACGGGCAGATCCGGACGGACGGTACGTCCAGCACCCGCATCGCCGCCCGCGCCACGACGGCGCCGCCGGGGATCTGGTGGGCGCGGTCGGGCGAGACGCCCTGCAGCTCGGCCAGGGCCGAGGACTCGATCCGGGAGACGAAGCCGAGCAGCTGCCCCAGCCCGTCCAGGGTCAGGTGGCGCGGCGCCCGCAACCCCGCGGAGTACGGCGCCGCGCCGGTCAGCCGGGCCAGCGTGCGGAAGGTCTTGCTGGTCGCCGTCACCAGGTCCGGTGGCCCGCCGGCCAACAGCTTCTTCGCCGCGGGCTTGAGCAGGTCGGCGGCGTGCGCATCGAGGTCGGCGAGGGCCTGCAGGTCGGGGCGGCCCCCGGTGCGGGCCTCGGGCAGGTAGCGGCGGGTCATCCGGCCCGCGCCCAGGGGCAGGGACAGCGCGACGTCCGGATCCTCGTCGAGGCCGCTGGCCAGCTCCAGCGACCCGCCGCCGATGTCCAGGACGAGCAGCCGGCCGGCACTCCAGCCGAACCACCGGCGGACGGCGAGGAAGGTCAGCCGCGCCTCCTCCTCACCGCTGGTGACCTGCAGCTCCACGCCGGTCCGTTCCCGGATCCGCTCCAGCACCTCCAGGCCGTTGCGGGCCTCGCGGATGGCGGAGGTCACGAGGGCGAGCACCTCGTCGCAGCCCTGCTTCTCGGCCTGCTCGCACGCCTTGCGCACCGCTTTCAGCAGCGCCTTCTCCCCCTCCTTGGACAGGAGGTCGTCGCTGCCGACGTGCTCGGCCAGGCGCAGCAGCCAGCGGTCGTCGTGCTGTGGCGTCGGGTGGGCACCGCGGTGGGCGTCGACCACGAGCAGGTGCACGGTGTTCGATCCGACGTCCAGCACCCCGAGCCTCATGCAATCAGTCTGCCGGTCGACGTCGGGGCGGGCTTGCCCTGGTCAGCAGCCGGGACCCGCCGTCGTCAGTAGGTGGGGATCCCGTGGCGCAGGGCCTCGGTGGAGCCCTCCGGGCGGGTGCGGCAGAGGTCGCGCAGGAGGAGGGCCGCGGGACGGCGTGGCTCGGTGAGCACCGTCCCCCCACGCTCCTCCTACCCTGGGCCGGTGCACGACGTCCCGCCCGAGGTGCCGCTGGACTTCGCCCGGGAGTCGGTCGAGTTCCCCGACCCGGCCGATCCGGGCCACGTCGTCCGGGCCGACCTCACCTGGCTCGCCTCCGCCTGGACCTGCGTGTTCGGCCGCGGCTGCGCCGGCGTCGTCGAGGGCCGACCGGACGACGGCTGCTGCAGCCACGGCGCCTTCTTCACCGACGAGGACGACCTGGCCCGCGTGACCGCCGCCGTCGCCGACCTTTCCGACGAGGACTGGCAGCTCGCGCCCGTGGGACGCGGCGCATGGACGGAGGAGGACGCGGCCGACGACGAGGGCGGCGGTGTGCGGTCGCTGCGCACCCGGCTCGTCGACGGCGCCTGCGTCTTCCTCAACCGGCCCGGCTTTCCCGGCGGCACCGGCTGCGCGTTGCACCGCATGGCGCTGCGCGAGGACCTGCACCCGCTGCTGACCAAGCCCGACGTCTGCTGGCAGCTGCCGGTGCGCCGTGAGCAGGAGGAGGTCGAGCGCCCCGACGGCACGAAGGTCCTGGTGACGAGCATCGGCGAGTTCGACCGGCGCGGCTGGGGCCCGGGCGGCCACGACCTGCACTGGTGGTGCACCGGTTCGCCGGCGGCACACGTCTCCGCCGAGCCGCTGATCCTCACCTACGCCGCGGAGCTCACCGCGCTGCTGGGTCCGGCGGCCTACGCGGAGCTGCGGCGGCTGACCGAGGCCCGGCTCGACCGCGGCCTCGTCGCCCCGCATCCGGCCAGTCCGGCCCCCGTGCCGGTCGCGCTGCAGCGCCGGCGGCCCGGCCCGTTTCCCTCCTCCGGGGCGCACGAGCACTGACCGGCCACCTCCCCGCCACTACCCTTCCTCCGGACGGACGGACGAGCGGACGGCGGGGACAGTGATCGAGGGGCACGCGAGAGCGGGCTCTCCCCCGGCCGGGGAGCGGACCGGGACCGAGGGCGTACGGCCGGACAACGCCTTCCTCGCGCTGGTCCGCATCCCGGTCTTCCGCCGACTGTGGGCGGCGATCACCGTCTCCAGCCTCGGCGACTGGCTGGGCCTGCTGGCCACCACGGCCATGGCCCAGCAGCTCACCCGGGACGAGTCCCTGGCGGTGCAGGGTGCAGCCATCTCCGGCGTCATCCTCACCCGCCTGCTCCCCGACCTGGTGCTCGGCCCGCTGGCCGGGGCGTTGGCCGACCGGCTGGACCGGCGGACGACGGTGGTCGTCGGCGAGCTGCTGGCGCTCTCGCTCTACCTCTCCATCGCGGTCACCTACGAGCTGACCTGGCTCTACGTCGCCCAGTTCCTCGTCGAGGCGGTCGGGTTGTTCACCAACCCGGCCAAGCAGGCGATGTGGGTGTCGATCGTGCCCCGCGACCGGCTCGCCGTGGCCAACCAGATTTCGCTGTTCTCCGTGTACGGCGCCGTCCCGGTCGCTGCCATGCTGTTCGCGCTGCTGTCGACGGTCAGCCGGCTGCTCGGGGAGGGCGGCGGCGGCGAGACCCGGACGGCGATCGTCGTGGCCCTCGTCTTCAACGCCGGCAGCTTCGGGCTCAGCGCCGCCACCGTGCTGCTGTCCCGCAGGCTCATCCCGGGCACCCCGCCGGACCACGACGGCGGACAGCGCAACGTGTTCTCGCTGGTGGTGGAAGGCGTGGCCTTCCTGCGCGGCCAGCCGTTCATGCGCGCTCTCTACGTCGGCGTCATCGGCGCGTTCGGCGCCGGTGGGCTCACCGTCGGTGTGGCCCAGCTGTACGTGGCCACGCTGCAGGCCGGAGCCGCCGGCTACTCGGTCGTCTTCGGGGTGGTCTTCACCGGCCTGGCCATCGGCATGCTGACCGGCCCGCGGATCCTGCCGACGGTCCCGCGGCGCAGCGTCTTCACGCACGCCATCGGGCTGGCCGGTATCGCGCTGTTGACCATGTCGGTGCTGCGGGACTTCGTGCTGGCCACCGCCGCGGCGTTCCTCGTGGGGCTGTTCGCCGGCGTCAGTTGGATCATCGGTTACACGCTGATCGGCTTCGAGGTCGAGGACCGGTTGCGCGGCCGCGTCTTCGCCTTCGTCATCTCCTCGGTGCGGATCGTCCTGCTGCTCGCAGTGGCCGTCGGCCCGGGCCTGGCCGGGCTGATCGGCTCCCACGACGTCCGCCTGGGCGACCTGGTGCTCACCGTCACCGGGCCCGGCCTGACGCTGCTGGTCGGCGGCGTGCTCGCCCTCCTGGTCAGCGCCTACGCGACCCGCCAGGTGGTGCCGGCCCGTTCCCACACCCGGGTCCGCGACGTGGCCCGGCTGCTGTGGGGTCGGTCGGACCTGTTCTCGGCCTCGTCCAGCGGCGTGGGGCTGTTCGTCGTCGTCGAGGGAGCCGACCGCGACCTCACCCGCCGCTACACCGAGGACCTCGCGCAGGTGCTGCGCGACCTCGGCTGCCCGGTCGAGGTGACCTCCGAGCCCAGTGACACCCAGTTGGGCCGGCAGGTGCGCGGCCTGCTGTTCCCGCCCGCGCCGGGGTCGGGCACCGGCTTTCCCGCGCCGGAGACGCCGACCGACGACCCGAACCGCCCGGTCGGCGCGCACACCGCCGCCCTGCTGGCCGCCGCCGACCGCGCCCAGCACGTCGCGACGGTGATCCGCCCGGCGCTCGAGCGGAACCGGGTGGTGGTCAACACCCACTACGTGGACACCTCGATCGCCTTCCACGGCGCCGGTCAGGGCCTCGACGCCGACCGCATCTTCCGGACGTCGCTGTGGGCCACCCGCGGGCTGCTGCCCGACCTGACCGTCGTCGTCGACTCCCCGGTCACCGCCGCCCCCGCCGACGCGGACGCCGAGGCGGTCCGCCGCGCCTTCCTCGCCCAGGCCGAGGCGGCGCCGGACCGCTACGTCGTCGTCCCCGGGGAGTTGCTCGACGCCGACGGCGGGGACGGGCTGGTCTCCCCCGTCGTCCGGCGGCGGCTGGCCAGCCTGGTGGCGACGCGCTACCCGACCGCCCCCGAGAGCGCCCCGTCGGACCCCGACCTCCCTGCCGACACGGCGACGCCCGGCGCGGGGTCCACCGCTGCCGCGGAACGGGCGGGCCGCTCCGTAGGCTGACCCGGTGACAGAGCAGGCGGACTGGACGGCCGAGGACACCGAGGACGTCGTGTGCTGCCTGTGCCGAGTGCCCGGCACGCTGGTGCACGACGTCGCCCCGTTCGGCGTGGTCCGCTGCCCGCAGTGCGAGCTGGTCTTCATCAGCCCGCGGCTGCGCCCCGAGGCGCTCCAGCGGCTCTACGACGACCCACGGTATTTCGAGGGCGGCGTCTACGGCTCGGCGGTCTCCTCCGCCGGCGGCGTCCACGGCTCCGGGGTCTCCTCGGACGAGAGCGCTCCGCCCGCCGAGGGCCGTCTCTCCCCCGCGATGCTGCTGCAACGCACCTGGACGGCCGGCCGCCTGCGGCTGATCGACCGGGAGCGGGGCGGCCCGCCGGTGGGTGGCCGGCTGCTCGAGGTCGGCGCCGGCTACGGCTTGTTCCTGGCCGCAGCGCGGAACGCCGGGTGGACGACGTCCGGTGTCGAGCTCTCCCGCACCGGTGCCGAGCACGCCCAGGACACCCTCGGCCTCGACGTGTTCTGCGGCCAGCTCGAGGAGGCGCCGCTGGACCCCGGCTTCGACGCCGTGTGCGCCTGGGACACCGTCGAGCACGTGCCGGACCCGTTGTCGTTCTGGCGGACCGTCCGCTCGCTGGTCGCCGACGACGGCGTCGTCCTCTTCTCCACGCCGTACATCTCCTCGCTGCCGGCGCGGCTGCTGGGGACCCGCTGGTGGACGCTCAAGCCGACCGAGCACATCTGGCACTTCAGTCCACGCACCCACGCGCTGCTCCTGGCGCGGGCCGGGCTCGCGCTGACCCGGGTGGTCCGCAGTCCGCTGGCCTCGGCCAACGCCGGCCGGCTCGACTCGCTGGTCTGCGTCGCCCGGCCGATCCCGGGAACGTAGGCGCCGGCCCCGTCCAGGGCACCGCCCCGAGCTCGCGAGGGGTGGGGAGGACGGGGTCCTTCAGGCCGCCCGGTCGCCGTCCCCCGTCGCCACCGCACGGCGGAAGGTCTGCCGGTAGGCCCGCGGCGACACCCCGCGACGGCGGGTGAACTGCTCGCGCAGCCCGGCGGCGGTGCCGAAGCCGACCAGCCGGGCGACCTCCTCCACGGAGGTGTCGCTGCCCTCCAGCAGCGTCTCGGCCGCGGCCAGCCGCTGGGCCAGCAGCCAGGCGTGCGGCGTCGTCCCGGTGGCGGCGCGGAACCGCCGGGCGAAGGTGCGCGGGCTCATCAGCGCCCGCCGGGCGAGGACGTCGACGGTGACCTCCTCGGCCAGATGCGCCACGGCCCACTCCAGGACGGCGCCGAGCCGGTCGTCCTCGCACCCCGCCACCGGGGCGTCGATGAACTGGGCCTGTCCGCCGTCGCGGTGCGGCGGGACCACCATCTCCCGCGCGAGCGCGTTGGCCGCGGCCGCGCCCCACTCGCGCCGGACCAGGTGCAGCAGCGCGTCGACGCCGGCGGCGGTGCCGGCCCCCGTGACGACCTGGCCGTTGTCGACGTAGAGGACCGCGGGTTCCACCCGGACGGCGGGGTGGCGGGCGGCCAGTTCGCCGGCGTACTTCCAGTGCGTGGTGGCCCGCTGGCCGTCGAGCAGCCCTGCGGCGGCGAGGACGAAGGCTCCCGTGCACTGGCTGACGATCAGCGCCCCGCGCGCGTGCGCGGCGCGGACGGCGTCGAGCAGCTGCGGGGACGGGACGCGGTCGCACACCTCCCAGGCGGTGATCGTGACGATGTCCGAGGCGGCCAGCCGCTCGAGCCCGTGCTCGACGGTCAGCGGGATCCCGGTGTCGGTGCGGACCACCCCGGGGTGCTCGGTGACCAGACCGAAGTCGAACCGGGGCAGGCCCATGGCGCGGCGGTCGTAGCCGAAGACCTCCACCGCGACGCCCAGCCCGAAGCTGCCCACCAGGCCGTCGGCGACGACGGCGCTCACCACGAGGGGACGGCCGATTCCCGTCATGCCGACATGATGGCAGGAACGCTGCGAAAGTGGTCGGTCCTGCCACTCGTCCGACCCGTTCCGCACGAGCACGCTCACCCCATGTTCCTGATCACCTGCCCCGTGACGAGGACCGACGAGCTGGTCGCCGACCGGCGCATCCGCTCGGCGGTCAACCACCCGGCCCACATCGCGCTGCACGTCGAGTGCCCCTGCGGTGCCGTGCACGTCTACCGCACCGGCCGCCGCCGGGAGGCGACCGTCGGCCGCCGTCCAGCCGTTCCGGTTCGCCCTGCGCCGGAGCCCGCCCGGGCCTAGGCTCGAACGCATGAGCGAACCGAACGAGCACACCGAGCGCACCACCGAGAAGGACCCGTCGGACTGGGTGACCGGCGACGAGCCGGCGACCGGCGCACAGAAGAGCTACCTCGACACGCTGGCCCGCGAGGCCGGCGAGGAGGTGCCCGACGACATCACCAAGGCCGACGCGTCGCGCAAGATCGACGAGCTGCAGGACGAGACCGGCCGCGGCCAGTGAGGAAGGACTCCTACCTGGCCGCGATGCCGTCGAGGAGTGGGCCCCGGAGGGGTCCGCGACGAGGCGGCGGTGGGGCTCAGCGCCAGCCGACCCGCTACCTGGCCGCGGTGGAGGCCGGTAGGCCGACCGGGTATCACGCCTCGAACTTGTAGCCGAGACCGCGCACGGTCACCAGGTACTTGGGGTTGGCCGGGTCCGGCTCGATCTTGGCCCGCAGCCGCTTGACGTGGACGTCGAGGGTCTTGGTGTCGCCCACGTAGTCCGAGCCCCACACGCGGTCGATGAGCTGGATCCGGGTGAGGACCCGGCCGGCGTTGCGCAGCAGCAGCTCGAGCAGGTCGAACTCCTTGAGCGGCAGCGGGACGGGCTCGCCGTCCACCGAGACGACGTGCCGCTCCACGTCCATGCGCACGGGGCCGGCTTCCAGAGCCGACTCCGCCGGCGCGTCGACGTCCCCACGGCGCCGCAGCACCGCTCGGATCCGGGCGACCAGCTCGCGGGCGGAGTAGGGCTTGGTCACGTAGTCGTCGGCGCCCAGTTCCAGGCCGACGACCTTGTCGACCTCGGCGTCCTTGGCGGTGAGCATGATGATCGGCACGCCGCTGCGGGAGCGCAGCGCGCGGCACACCTCGGTGCCGGGGAGCCCCGGCAGCATGAGGTCGAGCAGCACGATGTCGGCGCCGCCACGGTCGAACTCCGCCAGCGCCTCCGGCCCGGTCCCGGCGACGACGGGATCGAACCCCTCCTTCCGCAGCATGTAGGACAGCGCGTCGGAGAAGGACTCCTCGTCCTCCACGACCAGCACTCGGGTCATGACCGTCCCTTCGGGGCGTCAGCGGCGGCCTGGCCGCCGGCGAGATCGTGCTCGGCCGGCGCGGCGCCGGCGGGATTGGGGATGGTGGGTGCGGCGCCGCGGGCGGCCAGCGGGATCCGCAGCGTGAAGGTGGAGCCCAGGCCCTCCTCGCTCCACACGCTCACCGAGCCGCCGTGGTTGGTCGCCACGTGCTTGACGATGGCCAGCCCCAGGCCGGTGCCACCCGTGCGGCTGGCCCGTGACTGGTCCACCCGGTAGAAGCGCTCGAAGACCCGCGACCGGTCCTCGCGGGGGATGCCGATACCGCTGTCGGTCACGGTGATCTCGACGAAGCCGCCGCGGGCGCGCGCCCCGACGGCGATCCGCGTGTGCTCGGGGCTGTAGGCCACGGCGTTGGCGAGCAGGTTCGTCACGGCGGTCGCCAGCTGCGACTCCACGCCGCGCACGACCAACCCGCCCTCCCCACCGGAGACGATCGCGATCTGCTTGGCCGACGCGGCCAGCTTGGTCCGGTCGACCGCCTCGGCGACGACGGTGTCAACCTCGACGGGCATCAGCTCGGGCAGCGGCTCCCCACCCTGCAGCCGGGAGAGGTCGATGAGCTCGCGGACCAGGCGGGCGAGCCGGTCGGCCTCGTGGACCATGCGGGAGGCGAACCGGCGTACCGTCTCCGGGTCGTCGGCGGCGTCCTCGACGGCCTCGGCGAGCAGCGACAGCGCCCCGACCGGCGTCTTGAGCTCGTGACCCACGTTGGCGACGAAGTCACGGCGGACCGCCTCGACCCGGCGGGCCTCCGTCACGTCCTGCAGCACCAGCGCCACCGGGCCCGGCGCCGGGCCCGGTCCGCTCTCCAGCCGCACCCCGAGCACCCCGAGCACCCGGGGACCGCCGCCGACGATCGAGGCGGACAGGGAGACCTCGGCCCGCCGTCGCCCGCTGTCGTGGACCGTCCGGGCGAGTTCCAGCAGCTCGGGCACGAGCAGCCGGGTCTCCCGGACGATGCCCAGGGCGCGCGCGGCCGGGTTGGCGAGCAGGACGACGTCGTCCGGGTCGAGCAGGACGACGGCGGGGTCGATCAGGTCGAGCAGCCGCCGCGCCAGGACCGCCTCCGGCAGCGGCGTCGGGTCGGCCGGCGTCGCGCGTCCCCGATCGTCGCGCCGACGACGCAGCAGGAACGCGGCGACCGGGACCCCACCGGCGACGCCGACGACGAGGCCGATGACGAGGCCGACCACGAGGGCGACCGTCGAGCTCACGCGCCGATGCTAGGCCGCGCCGACCGGCGGACATCCCTCCTCCGGGTGGCGCCACCACCTCGTATCGTCACTGTTCACGTTCCCGTGCCCGCCCGTTCACCGCCGGGGCCGTGGCGAGTCGGACGGCGGCCCTACCCTCGTGGTCTGGGGGCGTTGGGGCCTCGAACCACGGGTACCCCTGAGCGTTGTGCCAGGCCGGCCCGGCCGACGAGGAGGACGACGGTGCGTCAGCACTACCACGAGGAACTCGACGACATCAACAACTGCCTGGTCCAGATGGCCAACTCGGTCGGCTCGGCCATGAGCAAGGCGACCACCTCGCTGCTGGACGCCGACATCGAGCTGGCCAACCTGGTCATCGAGGGCGACGAGCACATCGACGCCACCCGGGAGAGCATCGAGCAGCGCTGCTTCACCCTGCTGGCCCGGCAGGCGCCGGTGGCCACGGACCTGCGCACGATCACCGCGGCGATGCGCATCATCAGCGACCTCGAGCGGATGGGCGACCTCGCCAGCCACGTCGCCAAGCTGGCGCGGATGCGCTTCCCCGAGCCCGCCGTCCCCCAGGAGCTACGGCCGATCTTCCTCGAGGCCGGGCACGTCGCCGAGAGCCTGGTGACCCAGACCGCGACCGTCATCGCCAAGCTCGACGTCGAGGCGGCCGCCGCCCTCGAGGCCGAGGACGACCTCATGGACCAGCTGCACCGGCAGCTGTTCAGCGAGCTGCTGAGCAACGACTGGCCGCACGGCATGGAGGCGGCCATCGACATCACCCTGCTCGGCCGCTACTACGAGCGCTTCGCCGACCACGCGGTCAGCGTCGCCCGCCGGGTCGTCTACCTCGTCACCGGCGAGCGGGAGATGCACGCGACGGCGACTTGATCTGTCGGCCCACCGGCCGACACCGCGGCCAGGTGCCGTCCCCGGCTGTCGCTGAGCCCTTGCCCGTGTCCCGATCGGTGGAAGGACCCCCTCCTCCCCACCCCTCGCAAGCTCGGGGCGGTGCCCGGCAGGGGGCCTGCGGGCCCTCGCGATCGGTCCACCCCAGCTCAGTGCCGTCCCCGGCTCCGCTGGACCACCACACGTCAGTGGCCCCCTCCCGGATCGTGAGGGGGCCACTGACGTGCTCTCGGGCCTACTTCTTACCCTGGTTCCTGACGGCCTCGATGGCGGCGGCCGCGGCCTCGGGGTCGAGGTACTCGCCACCGGGCTTGACCGGGCGCAGGTCGTCGTCCAGGTCGTAGCGCAGCGGGACGCCGGTGGGGATGTTGAGCCCCACCACCTCGTCCTCCCCCATCCCGTCCAGGTGCTTGACCAGCGCCCGCAGGCTGTTGCCGTGCGCGGCGACGAGCACGGTCAGGCCGGCGCGCAGGTCCGGCACGATCGCGTCGTACCAGTACGGCAGCATCCGGACGACGACGTCGGCCAGGCACTCGGTGGACGGCCGGACCTCCGGCGGCAGCATCAGGTACCGCGGGTCGCCGTCCTGGGAGTACTCGCTGCCGGGCTCGATCGGCGGTGGGGGCGTGCTGTACGACCGGCGCCAGATCATGAACTGCTCCTCGCCGTACGCGGCGAGCGTGGCGGCCTTGTCCTTGCCCTGCAGTGCGCCGTAGTGCCGCTCGTTGAGCCGCCAGGAGCGCTTCACCGGGATCCACTGCCGGTCGCAGGCGGCGAGCGCGAGCTCCGCGGTGGTGATCGCCCGCTTGAGCACCGAGGTGTGCGACACCTCGGGCAGCACGCCGTGCTCGGCGAGCAGCTCACCCCCGCGGGCGGCCTCGGCGCGGCCCTGCTCCGACAGCGGCACGTCCACCCATCCGGTGAACAGGTTGGCCTTGTTCCACTCGCTCTCGCCGTGGCGGAGCAGTACCAGGGTGTGGGTGGCAGGCGGCGTCGTCACGCCGCCATCCTGCCCGATCAGGTGCGGCCCGTCCTCGGCCCTGTCCAGAGGCCCGTCCCGAGCGTGCGAGGGATGAGGAGGACGGGGTCCTTTACCCGGTGAGCAGCGGCCACAGCAGCCAGGCCTCGAACACCAGCGGCGGCAGCAGGCCGGTGAGCAGCCACGGACTGCGGACCGGCCGGTCGACGCCCCAGCGCAGCGCGGCGACGGCGGCGACGCTGCAGGCCACGCCGACGGTCAGCCACAGGACCGTCCCCGACAGGTCCACCACGACGAGCTGGGCGAAGGTCAGCTGCACCGCGCACAACAGCAGCGGATAGACCAGCGCCGTGGCCGCCATCAGGCCCACGAGGGCCCGGACCTGACGCTCCTGCTGCCCGGGACGCTCCTGCACCGCCGCCACGCTAACCGCTGCCGGCGCCAGGCGGGTCGGCCTGCGCTCGGCATCACGGCCGCCGGGCGGCTCCGGACGACGGCTCCGGGGACGGCGACCGGTCCAGCGGACGTCGTCCGGGCAGCCACGTGAACACCACCAGGGCGGCCACGAGCGCGGCGGAGGCCGTGCCTATGGCGGTCAGGTGCATGGCCGAGACGAAGGCGTCCAGGGCGCGGTCGGTCAGCGCTCCCGCGGCGACCGCCGCCTCGTCGTCCCCACCGGCGCGGAGCTGCTCGACCGCACCGAGGGTCGCGATGATCGAGGAGCTGGCCTCGTCGCGGGCCGCCGGCGGCAGCGAGTCGACCGCGTCGCCGAGTTCGGCCGCATAGGCGGAGGACAGCAGCGAGCCCAGGATGGCCACCCCCAGCGCGCCCCCGACCTGCCGGACGGAGTTGTTCACCGCGGCACCCGCCCCGGCCTTGTGCCGCGGCACCACCGACATGATCGACTCGGTCGTCGGCGCCATCACCGCGCCCATGCCGAGGCCCTGCACGGACAGGACGACGATCAGCAGCCACAGCGGCGAGGTCCGGTCGAGGAGCTGGAAGCCGGCGAACGAGAGGGCGATCAGGAGGAAGCCGCCGCCCACGACGGCCTTGGCGCCGAGACGCTCGGCCAGTCGCGAGCTCTGCGGCGCCATCAGCGCCATGCCCAGCGCCACGGGGATGAGCGCCGCACCGCTGGCCAGCGGCCCGTATCCCCGCACGCCCTGCAGGTAGTAGACGAGGTAGAAGGTCGCTCCCATGAGGGCGAAGAAGTTCAACCCGAGGGCGGCCGCGGCGGCGGAGAAGGCCGGGTTGCGGAAGAGCGTGACGTCGAGCGCCGGGTGGGCCGAGCGTCGCTGCAGCCACAGGAACAGCACCAGCAGGACCAGCCCGCCGAGCAGCGGCACGAGGACACCCGGAGACGTCCAGCCCGCCCCCGAGCCGCCGTGGATGATCCCGTAGACCACGCCGGCGAGGGCGAAGATCGACAGCAGGACGCCCGGAACGTCGAGCCGGCCCGGGAAGGGGTCGCGGGACTCGGGGACGACGAGCAGCGTCCCCACGATGCCGAGCACGGCGACCGGCACGGCGATGAGGAAGATCGCGCCCCACCAGAAGTGCTCGAGGACGGCGCCGCTGGCCAGGGGGCCGCCGGCGACGGCGAGCCCGGCGGTGCCGGCCCAGACGCCGATGGCGCGGCCGCGCTCCCCGGGCGGGAAGACGTTGGTGATGACCGCGAGGGTGGCCGGCTGCACCGCAGCGCCGCCGATGCCCATGACCGCCCGCCAGGCGATCAGCTCCGCCGGGCTGCCGCTGAAGGCCCCGAGCAGCGAGGCGACCGTGTAGATCGACAGCCCGATCAACAGGACCTTCCGCCGGCCGATCCGGTCGCCGATGACGCCCCAGGAGAACAGCAGCCCGGCGAACACGAGGATGTAGGCGTCGATCGCCCACTGCAGTTGACCCTGGGTGGCACCCAGCTCCCGCTGCAGCGTGGGGATGGCGACGTTGAGGGTCGTGTTGCCCATGATCACCACGAGCAGGCAGACCGTCATGGTGGCCAGCACCCACCACCGGCGGGCGTAGCCGGGCCGCTCCTCGGCGGCCTCGGGGAGCGACCGTGCGGTCGCCGTCACGCCCCGCCGTCCGGACGGCCGCCGGTCCGGGACCTCCGGCCGGGGTCGGCGAAGTCGGCGAAGGCCTCGAGGTTGCGCAGCGACTCGCCCCGCTTGACCCGCCACTCCCATTCCCGCCGGATCGAGGTGCCGAAGCCGATCTCGAGCATCGTGTTGAAGTGGTCGTCGGCGTAGCTGAGCACCGCGCCGAGGACGCGGTCGAGCTCGTCGGGGGTGACCGCGGCGTGCGGCAACCGGCCGGTCAGGTAGACGTCGCCCACGCCGTCGATCGAGTACGAGACGCCGTACATGCGCGCGTTGTGCTGCAGCAGGAAGGTCCACAGCTGCTCGCGGTTCTCGTCGGGCTGCCGGCAGACGAAGGCCTCCACCCGGAGCGCGTGCTCACCGACGATCAGCCCGCACACGGTCTTGAGCTTCTTGGTGCCGGGCAGGTCGACCAGCCACCGGCCGGGCGCCGGGCGCTCGTGCACCAGGTCGCTCTCGCGCAGCGTCTGCTCGATGACCGCGTCGAGCTCCTCGACGGTCCCCTCACGACTCACGACGTCCTCCCGCTGACCGAGTCCCCGGACTTCCTCCCGCACGGCGGAGCCGTCGGGACGACAGAGCCGCTCACCGGGCCACCTGCGCACCCAGCGGCCGCACCGCGCCGAGCACCCGGGGCGGGCGCATCAGCGTGCCGGCGACCCCGCTCCCCGCGGCCGCGGCCATCTCCTCGGCGGCGGCGGTGTAGGCCGACACCAGGCTGTCGACGGTGCGCTCCCAGGAGAAGGAGCCGGCGTGCCGGCGTGCGCCGGCCGACAGCAGCTCGCGGCGGGCGAGCACGGACCGGATCGCGGTCGCGTAGTCGGCCGGGTCGCGACCCTCCACCAGGACACCGGAGACGCCGTCCCGCACGGCGGTGCGCAGGCCACCGACGGCGGCCGCGACGACCGGCGTCCCGCAGGCCTGGGCCTCCAGCGCCACCAGCCCGAAGGACTCGTTGTGACTGGGGACGACGGCGACATCGGCGGCCCGGTAGTGCTCGGCGAGCAGCTCGGCGTGCACGGGCGGCAGGAAGCGGACCAGGTCGGGAATGCCAAGCTGGGCGGCCAGCTGCTCGAGCTGACGGGGCGCCTCCAGGCCGGTTCCGCTGGGCGCGCCGACGACGTGCACCCGGAGCCGGTCGCGCAGGCCGGGGTCGTCCGCGAGCATCCGCGCGGCCGCCTCGAGCAGCAGGTCGGGGGCCTTGAGCGGCTGGATCCGGCCGACGAACAGCAGCACGACGGCGTCCTCGGCGACGCCCAGCCGGCGACGGGCCGCCGCCCGGTCGCCGGGGGTGAAGCGGTCGAGGTCGACCCCGGGCGGGACGACGAGGGTGCGTCGCGGGTCGGCGCCGTAGTGGTCGACCAGCTGACGGGCCTCGTCGGCCGTGTTGGCGACCAGCCGGTCGGCCTCGGCGACCACCTGCTCCTCGCCGATCACCCGGGCCCGCGGCTCGGGGCGGTCACCGGTGGCCAGCGCGGCGTTCTTCACCTTGGCCAGGGTGTGCGCGGTGTGGATCAGCGGCACGCTCCACCGGTCGCGGGCCAGCCATCCGACCTGGCCGGAGAGCCAGTAGTGCGAGTGGACGACGTCGTAGTGGCCCGGCTCGTGCTGGGCCTCCTCGCGCAGGACGGCGGCGGTGACGGCGCACAGCTGGGCGGGGAGCTCCTCCTTGCCCAGGCCCTCGAAGGGGCCGGCGCTGACGTGCCGCACGGTCACGCCGGGGCTCATCTCGACCACTGGCGGCAGCTCGCTCGAGGTCGCGCGGGTGAAGACGTCGACGGCGATGCCGCGAGCGGCCAGCCGGCGGGAGACCTCGACGATGTAGACGTTCATGCCGCCGGCGTCGCCGGCACCGGGCTGGTCGAGCGGGCTGGTGTGCACCGAGAGGGTCGCCACCCGCCGGGGCACGGCCGACCGGGGACGGCGGCGAGCGGCCACGTGCGACCTCCCGCCTCGCTCCCCGGGCGCCGGGAGGCACCCGCTCGACATTGCAGTCTGCAACAACGCCAGGATGGTTCTCATGCCCGGCCCCTCGACCCATCCTGCATCCGGTTCCCGCGAGCTGCCCGGCACGGGGCGGACGGCCGTCGTCACCGGTGCCTCCAGCGGCATCGGCGCGGCCGCCGCGACCCGGCTGGCGGCGGAGGGCTTCGACGTCGTCCTCGGGGCGCGGCGGATGGACCGGCTGACGTCGCTCGCCGAGGAGATCGGTGCCCGCGCCTTGCCGCTGGACCTCACCGACCCCGACTCGGTGGCGGACTTCGCCGGCGCCCTCGACCGGGTCGACGTCCTGGTCAACAACGCCGGGGGCGCCTTCGACGCCAACCCGGTGGCCGAGGCCGACCTGGAGTCCTGGGCGCGCACCTACGAGGTCAACGTGCTGGGCACCGTCCGGCTGACCAAGGCGCTGCTGCCCGCGCTGGTCGCCTCCGGGGCCGGCGACCTGCTCTTCGTCGGGTCGACCGCCGGGCTGATCAGCTACGGGGGCGGGGCGTCCTACACAGCGGCCAAGCACGGGGTGCACACGCTGGCCGAGACGCTGCGGCTGGAGCTGTGCGGGCAGCCGGTGCGGGTGGTCGAGATCGCGCCGGGCATGGTGAAGACCGAGGAGTTCTCCCTCAACCGGACCGGCAGCCAGGAGAAGGCCGACGCCGTCTACCGCGGGGTGCGCGAGCCGCTGGTCGCCGAGGACGTCGCCGACTGCATCGCCTGGGCGCTCACCCGCCCGCACCACGTCAACGTCGACCTGCTCGTCGTCCGCCCGCGGGCACAGGCCGCCCAGCACAAGGTCGCCCGCGAGGCTTAGCGCGCCCCGACTCCACTCTTGCGGTCCTGTACACGGTCTTGCGGTCCTGCACGACCGCGACACCGCGCGGACAACCGCAAGAGTCAGCCTGCGACTCCGCTACGGCCGCACCGCGGTCGGCTCGCGCTCCAGGGTGACGCCGAAGCGCTCCTGGACGCCGGCGACGACCTTGTCCGCGAAGGCCAGGAGCTCGTCGGCGGTCGCCCCGGGCTCGGTGGTCAGCGCGAGGCTGTGCCGGGACGACGTCCCCACCCGGCCGTCGCGCGTGCCGCGGCCGAAGCCGGCGTGCTGCACCAGCCAGGCGGCACTGAGCTTGACCTGCCCGTCGCCGGCCGGCCAGCTCGGGCAGCCCTCCACCGCGTGCGTCGCCGGGACGATCGGGTTGGTGAAGAACGAGCCGGCGCTGCGGCTGTCGGGGTCGGCGGGGTCCCACACCATGCCCTTGCCGCGGCGGAGCTGCAGCACCGCGGCGCGGACGTCGGCCAGCGGCGCCCGCTCCCCCAGCGCGACGCCGAGCGTGCGGGCGAGCTCGGCGTAGCCGACCGGCGCGGACAGCTCCCCCGGCTCGAGCTCGAAGGTCACCGTGAGGACGACGAACCGGCCGGGCTCGCGCTTGAGCCGGCTGTCCCGGTAGGCGAACCCGCAGTCGGCCGGGCTCAGGACGCGCTCCGCACCGTCCACCCGGTCCCAGACGCGGACGACGGTGATGACCTGGGCGACCTCCTGGCCGTAGGCGCCGACGTTCTGCACCGGCGTCGCCCCCGTCGAGCCGGGGATGCCGGACATCGCCTCCATGCCGGCCAGCCGCTGCTCGACGGCGTGGGCCACGAGGTCGTCCCAGGACTCGCCGGCCTGCACGACCAGCCGGCCGCCGTCCCGCTCGATGCCCCGACTGCGGACGGCGACCACGTCACCGGGCCACCCGTCGTCCGGACCGACCAGGTTGGAGCCGCCGCCGAGGATCAGCAGCGGCCGCCCGGCGCCGTCGGCCTCGCGGACGGCGGCGACCAGCTCGTCGGCGTCGGAGACCTCGACCAGCCGGTCGATGGGACCACCCACCCCGAGGGTCGTCAGCTCCGCGAGGCGGGCGTTCCGTCGGACCTGCACGGCACCACGCTAACCGCGTCTACGCTCTGGGCCGGTGAGCGAGGCAGGCGGCGACCACAAGCGCCGGGCCACCCTCCCCAGGAAGGCCAACCCGCGGCTGGCCGCCGGCCGGGCACGCGCGCTGGGCCTGCCGACCCGCGGCACCACCAACGCCAACCGGCTGCGCCGGGTCGACCGCTGGCTGGTGGCCACCCAGGTGCCGCGGCTGCGTGACGCCGCCCGGCCGCTCGTCGTCGACCTGGGCTACGGCTCGTCCGCGGTGACCACGCTCGAGCTGGCCGACCGGTTGGGCCCGGAGGTGCACGGCCTCGAGGTGGTCGGCCTGGAGATCGACCCCGACCGGGTGACCGCCGTCGCCGCCGACCGCGATCCACCGCGGGTCGACTTCCGCGTCGGCGGGTTCGAGCTCGCCGGACTGCGCCCGGTGCTGGTGCGCGCGTTCAACGTGCTGCGCCAGTACGACGAGGAGTCCGCCGCCCATGCCTGGGACACGATGCGCGCCGCGCTCGGCCCCGGCGGGCTGCTCGTCGAGGGCACCTGCGACGAGTGGGGACGGCGCTCGGCCTGGGTCGCCCTGGACGCCGACGGGCCGCTGACCCTGACCCTCTCGGCGCGGGTGTCGGACCTCGACCGGCCCTCGGACCTCGCCGAGCGGCTGCCCAAGGCCCTCATCCACCACAACGTTCCCGGCCAGCCGGTGCACGAGCTCCTCCGGGCGCTGGACACCGCGTGGGCCACCGCGGCCGGGCTGTCCGCCTTCGGGCCGCGGCAGCGCTGGACCGCCGCGGTCGAGGCACTCGCCGACCAGGGCTGGCCGTTCGTCGGCTCCAGCCGCCGGTGGCGGCACGGCGAGGTCACCGTCCGCTGGTCCGCCGTCGCCCCGGTCTGACACACGCACCGGCGTTACCGCGGGAACGCCGTCCGCGCTGGAACCCGCGCCCATACCGATGACGTCCTCCCCGGCGCGGGCCAGCACCGCCGGGCCGCCCGTCCCGTCGAGCCGCGACCGCCACAGCTCCTCGTCGTACCGCGCCTCGGCCTCGGCCGTGGCACCGAACACCTCGGGGTCCGCGCGAAGCTCTCGCAGCCGGACGTCGCGCCAGCTGCGCCAGTCCTCGGGCCAGACCTGCCCGACCTCGGTCCCCACCGTCCCGCCCTCCCTCCGTTCACGCACGGCGCGCCGGGCACGATGACCGGCGTGCGTCCCGCCCCACTGACCCGATGAGCCCGCGCAGGCAGGCCCAGCCGATCGTGCCGCCCGGCCCCACGCCCGTCGACGGCGGCACCGCCGAGATCCTCGGTGACGCCGACCGGGACGGCTCCTGGGTGCTCGTGGTGAACGGGACGCCGCAGTCGCACGTCGACCTCGAGGACCCGACCCACCTGGAGTTCGAGTACGTGCGCCGGATGGGCCACGTGCTCGACCTCGCCGCGGAGGAGGGCCGGCCGATCGACGTCGTCCACCTGGGCGGCGGCGCGCTGACCCTTCCCCGGTACGTCGCGGCGACCCGGCCCGGCTCCCGGCAGCGCGTCGTCGAGCTCGACGAGAAGCTGACCGACCTCGTCCGCGCCCACCTGCCGCTGCCCCGCGACGCCCGCGTCCGGGTGCGTGCCACCGACGCCCGCGCCGGACTGGCCGCGCTGCCGGCCGCCAGCGTCGACGTGGTCATCAGTGACGTGTTCGCGGGGGCGCGCACGCCCGCGCACCTGACCAGCGTGGAGTACGCGCAGGAGGCCCACCGGGTGCTGCGTCCCGGGGGCACGTTCGTCGTCAACGTCGCCGACGGGCCGCCGCTGCGGTTCGCCCGCGGGCAGGTGGCCACGCTGCGCGCGGTCTTCGTGCACGTCTGCCTGCTGGCCGAGCCGGGCACGCTGCGCGGACGGCGGTTCGGCAACCTCGTCGCCGTCGCCGCGGACGCCGAGCTGCCGGTCCCCGCCCTGGTCCGGCGCTGTGCCGCCGACCCGATGCCCAGTCGGGTGGTCGAGGGCGCCGACCTGGACCGCTTCGCCGGGAGGGTGCAGCCGGTACGCGACGTCGACGCGGTGGGCTCGCCCGAGCCTCCGGACGGCGTCTTCGGCCGCTGAGCCGGCCGTCCCATGATCGTTGTGCGCTCACCGGGGTCTTCCGCCAGTGGGAAGACCCCGATGAGCGCACATTCGCCCAACGGCACGTCCTCGGCCTGGGTCGCGCACACTCCCAGCAGGAGCCGGCCGGCGACCGTAGGGTCGGGGCATGAGGTCACCCGCCCGCATGCCCCTCCGCCGCGACACGCGTCACAAGGTGATCGCCGGTGTCTGCGCGGGGCTGGCCCGGTACTTCGGCATCTCGCGGACCGGCCTGCGCGTGGCCTTCGTGGCCTCGTGCATCCTGCCGGGCCCGCAGTTCATCGCCTACGTGCTGCTGTGGATCGTGATCCCGAAGGACACCCGGTACTGAGCGCCCCGGCGGCTCACCAGCTGTTGCCGCCCCGGCTCAGCCCGCGGACGGCGGGCCGGACGTCGACGAGGTAGACGATCGCGGCGATGACCGCGGGCAGGCCGAGCAGGCTCAGCGGCGTACGGGTCAGCACGATGATCAGCACGGCGAGGCCGAGGATGGCCGCCCAGCCGGGCTTGGTCAGCTTGCCCGCCGCGACGTAGCCGGCGGCAGGACGGATGAGGGCGTCGACGAACGCCCATGCGGCGAGCCCCAGGGCCGCGTAGAAGAGCACCGCGTAAACCAGACCCTGGAAGCTCAGCATGCCCGGCAGGGTACTCGCCGGCGGACACCTCCCCGGGAAACGCGGGCCCCCGACACGACAGGGCCCCGGAGCGCGTGGTGCAGCTCCGGGGCCCTGGGTCGCGGCCCTCTCCAGGGCACCGGCCCCGTCCAGGGCACCGCCCCGAGCCTGCGAGGGGTGGGGAGGACGGGGTCCTTCTACGAGGGGTGAGAGGGACGGGGTCCTTACACGGTGGGGGGCAGGGGGTCCTTCGTCAGCCGTTGCGCTTGGCAGGAACCGCCGTCGGGTCGGTGCGCTTGGCGGTGCGGGCGCGGGTCACCCGGGCCGAGGTCCCGGCCGGCGCCGCCTTCCTGGCCGCACTCGTCTTCTTCGCCGCCGCACTCCTCTTGGCGGGCGCGCGCTCGGCCGGCGCGGGCTCGGCCTCGGCGAGGGCTGCCTTGGCGTCCTGCGCGACCTCGTGCGTGGCCTCCTCGGCCCGGTCGAGGGCCTTCTCGGCCTTCGCCGCCGTCTTCTGCGCGATCGAGGTGACCTCGTCGGAGGCCTCCGCGACGGTCTCGGCGGTCTCCTCGAGCACCTCCTCCACCGCGTCCTCGACCGCGTCCACCGCGCGCTCGGCGCGGCCGACGACCGTGCGGACGCCGGGCTGGCGGCGCAGCTCCTCGACGACCTCGGCGCCGCGGACGGCGAGGGTCTCGACGGTGGCGACCGTCTGGGTGCGGGTGGTGCTCACCAGCCCGGCCACCGTGCTGACGACCACCTCGGGGCGGACGGCGGAGGCGGCGTGCTGGGCGGAGCGCACGGCACCGCGGGCGCGGCCGACGACCTCCTCGGCGCGGGTGCGGGCCTCCTTGGTGGCCAGGTCGGCCTGCACCTGGGCCTCGCCGGGGAGGGCCTCGGCGCGCGAGCGCAGCGTGCCGAGGACGGCGCGGGCGCGCTCGACGGCCAGGTCACCGGCGCCGACGGCGGCGAGCAGGACGGTCTTGTTCCGGACGGCGACGGCCTCGCCGTACTCCTTGAGCGTGGTCATGCGGACTCCTTCGAGGAACGGGTAGGGGTGGGAGCAGAGGGGCCGGTCCCTGCGGCGGGGGCGCTCGCGGCGTGCTCCCGGACGTAGGTGTCGTAGAGCTCGAGCAGCACCGCCTTGTGCCGCTCCGAGAGCGACGGATCGGCGCGGATCGCCGCCACGGTGTCCGGGTTGCCGGGCCGCCGGTCGAGGATCCCGGCCTGCTCGTACAGCGTCTCCGCCGAGATCTTCAGACCCTTGGCGATCGCGGCGAGGATCTCCGCCGACGGCTTGCGCAGCCCCCGCTCCACCTGGGAGAGGTAGGGGTTGCTCACCCCGGCCACGCGGGCGAGCTCCCGGAGGGACACCCGGGCGGCGTTGCGCTGCTCCCGGATGAACTCCCCGACCTGGGACCCGGTCGCCGCGACCTTGGAGCGCTCGGCGGCCACCGTCCCCGCGACACTGCCCGTGAACAGATCCACCTTCCCGCGGACGGTGGTCACCTGCTCACGGACGAACTCGCCGGGGTTCTGCACGTCCCGACGCTAGGCCGGGGTGCTAGCTCCTGCAAGCGCAGCAGCGAGCACTCGGGCGTGAAGCGCCTCACACCGCCCCGGTTCGGGCTCACCCCGCCAGCACCGCGGCCGGGCGCACCTCACCGACCACGCCGTTCCCGCCCGGAACGGGGGTCAGCGACCACGGGGCCAGCTGCCCGGCGGGCACCCCGAGGCGCAGCAGGCCGGCACAGAGCGCGGGCGTGCGGCCGCGGTCCCCGCCGTCGTCCAGCTTGAGCGCGACCGCGCCGCGCCCCGGCAACGCGGCGACGTGCACCCCGTCCGCACCGCCCTTGACCAGCAGGCCGTCGACGGCGCGCATGAGGTCGGTGTCCTCCCGGCCGGTCCCGGCCACGAACCAGGGGTGCGCGCGCATGGCGTCGGCGACCGCCCGCTCCGGCGTGCCGGCCACCGCCTCGATCAGCGAGGAGGCGCTCCGGGCCAGGCCGGTCAGCGGCAGTCCGTGCTGCGGGGCACCGCAGCCGTCGACGACGACCGCGGCCACCGGAGTGCCGGCGGCCTCCTCCAGCCGGGCCTCGATGGCCTGCTGCAGCGGGTGGTCGCGCTCCAGGTAGCCCTCCGTCGGCCAGCCGGCGGCGACACAGGCGGCCAGCATCGCCGCGTGCTTGCCCGAGCAGTTCATCGCCAGCCGCTCCGGCGCCCGGCCGGCCGCGAGCCACGCGGCGTAGGTCGGGTCGTGCATCGGCAGCGCCGGAGGGCAGCCGAGGTCGTCCGGCGAGAGGCCGGCAGCGACCAGCATGGCGGCGACCAGCTCGCGGTGGCCGTCCTCGCCCGAGTGCGACCCGGCGCCGATCGCCAGTTCCTCATCCGAGCGCGGCGTCCAGCCGGCGGCGAGCAGCGCGGTGGCCTGTACCGGCTTGTTCGACGACCGCGGCAGCACCGGCCGCTCCACGTCCCCCACGGCCAGCAGCACCGCGCCGTCGGGACCGACGACCACCAGCGAGCCGCGGTGCACCGACTCGAGGAAGCCCGAACGCCACACCTCGACCAGCACCGGGTTCTCCGGCCAGGTGAGGTGCTGGAACCGGCCACCCTTCAGCAGAAGGACCCCGTCCTCCTCACCCCTCGCAGGCTCGGGGTGAGCCTCGGGACGGGGCCGATGGGAGGAAGGGTGGTCCGTCACCGGCCCTCGTCGGCGAGCAGCGCGGCGACGTCGGCCTCGCCGTTCCGATAGCGGCGGCCCAGCTCGGCGGCCAACCCGTCCATGGTCCGCTGCACGCCGCGGCGGCGCTCGGACAGCGACCCCTCGGCCTCGGCCAGCCCGCGGGCGGCCTGCTCGAGCTCGGCGTCGGAGAGCTCGGGGACCGCGGAGAGGTCGACGCCCGGCGTCAGCGAGTGCACCCAGGCCTCGTACTCCTCGGGCGCCGCCGGCTGCACCGTCTGGTGACGGCCCAGACCGTGGGCCGGGCCGCGGCCCTTCTCCGCCAGGATCTCCGGCAACAGGTCGACCAGCGACCGGCCGTCGTGCTCGGCGCGCCGCTGCAGCTCGCGGCGCACGATGTCCAGCCGGCCCTGCAGCAGCCGCCGGGTGTAGGAGAGGTTGACCTCCTCCTGCTCGGCCTGGCGGCGCAGCCGGCGGACGTCGGCCATCGGCAGCTGCACCGCGGACTCGAGGAAGCCGGGGTCCAGCAGCGCGTCGACGGCGGTGCCGCCGGCGCGGGTCGGTTCGGGGGTCACGGCAGGGCCTCCACGGGGTCGGGCGATCACCGGGGGATGGTCCCAGACCGCACGGCCTGGACCCGTTCCCGCGCCGCAGCCACCGTGTCGTCGAGGGCGGCGGGAGCGTCGTCGGGGTCGATCGCGGCGCGGGCCCCGCCCACGGTCAGCTCGACGTCCATCGCGACCGACCGCTTCACCAGCGCCAGGGCGACGACGCCGAGCTCGTGGTGCCGGACGACGGTGCCGACCCGACCGACCTCGCGGGCGCCCGACCGCACCGGCGTCCCGGGCCCGGGCAGCTCCTCGGAGAGCCCGTCGAGGTGCAGCAGCACCAGCCGTCGCGGCGGGCGGCCGAGGTTGTGCACCCGTGCGACGGTCTCCTGCCCGCGGTAGCAACCCTTGGCCAGGTGGACGGCGCTGGCCAGCCAGCCGGTCTCGTTGGGGATGGTGCGGTGGTCGGTGTCGACGTGCAGCCGCGGCCGGCGGGCCTCCACCCGCAGCGCCTCGTACGCGGCCAGCCCGGCCGGCGCGGCCCCTGCGGCCAGCAGTGCGTCGGCGTGGGTGGCGAGCTCCGCGCGGGGCACCAGCAGGTCGACGGCGGGGGCGCCGTCCCCCAGCGGAGGCATCCGGCGCACCCACCCGCCGCCGGCCAGGCCGAGGACCGCGTACGGCTCCGCGGGCACCGGGAGGCCGGCGGCGGCGAGCACGGCGTCCGACCGGGGGCCGACCAGCGACAGCAGCGCCCACGCGTCGGTGGCCGGCGCCGGCTCGACGCGGAGCAGGAAGCGCATCCGGTCCAGGTAGGTCTGCAGCGCGGCCCCGGTGCCGGGCTCGACGTCGACCCAGGTGGTGCCGGCGAGCTCGGCGAGCACGAGGTGGTGCTCGACGTGCCCGTTCGGGCTGAGCTCGAGGGCCTCGGCGCCGGTGCCGTCGCCGAGCCGTTCCAGGTGCTGGGTGGTGAGGCTGTGCAGCCAGGTCAGCCGGTCCGCACCCGGGACGACGAGGACGTCGCGGTCGCTGCGGTCGACCAGGCCGGCGCCCTCGGCCAGCTCGCGCTGCTCGCGGAGCGGGCTGCCGTAGTGCGCTGCGACGACCCATCCGGGAACGGACCCGTCCTCCACCGGCACGGCGCCGGGGCGTGACAGCAGGGGGCTCGGGATGGACATCAGGACTCCGTTCCGGCTCGTTCGCGGCAGGCGCGGCACGTCCCGGACAGCGCGACGTGCCCCACGTCCAGCTGGAAACCGAGGTCGGCGGCCAGACGTTCCGCGGCGCCGTCGAGCAACGCGGGGTCGGCCGAGGAGATCTCCCCGCAGCCGGCGCAGACGACGTGCAGGTGCGGGTGCTCGGCGGCGTGGTAGACCGGCGCGCCCTTGCCGAGGTGGGTGTGCCACACCAGGCCGAGCCGCTCGAGCAGCTCGAGGTTGCGGTAGACCGTCGAGGTGTCCGGGGCCGCGCCGGCCGAACCGGCCTCCTCGCGCAGCCGGGTGGCGATCGCCTCCGGGGTGGCGTGCTCGAGCGCGGCGACCGCGGCCAGGACCCGCTGTCGCTGGGTGGTCAGCCGCAGCCCGCGGGCGCGCAGGCGCTCGGCCAGCGGCGGGGCGTCCTCGGATGGGTGCGGGTGCGGCACGCCGTCGAGCCTATTCCCGGGTCAGGTGACGTAGGTCGGCGAGCAGGTCGGCGTAGCCGGCCACCGGGACGCCGTCCACCGTGGCGCCGGGCCGCCCGGTGACGCCGTCGATCGCGCCGGCCGCGGTGGCGGCGTCGAGCACCTGCGCGTCGACCGCCGGCTCCAGCAGCGCGGCGAGCGCGGCCCGGTGCTCGGGGACGAGCAGCGCGAGACCGGCGACCAGCCCGGAGCAACCCCAGTTGGACGTGCCGGCCACCACGAGCGCGTCCACCGGCACCCGGCAGGCGATCCGTTCCCCGTGGGCGACGCACGCGGCGATCACGGCGGCCGGCACGTTGCCCATGCCGATCTCGTTGCCGCCGTCGCCCACCGCCCCGGTGACCAGGCCCGGCAGGGCGAAGGCCGCATGCAGCGGCGCGGTGCAGTCGGTGACGTCGAACCCGCGCATCGTCAGCACCCGCCCGTCGGCGGCCGGGCCGAGCCGCTCGACCGCCACGAGGTGCGACAGCCTCAGCGCCGCCACCCGGTCGGCCACCTGCCTTCCGCCCGCGGACACGGGGACCACCTCCAGCCTCCCCGCGTCGAGCTCCTCCAGGCACGCGGCGGTCACCTGCGCGCACGGGTCGTCGGTGAGCACGACCGGCTCGGCCCCGAGCGTGCTCAGCGCTGCGGCCAGGACGGCGGTGCCGACCGGGCCGTCGGTCTCGGCCGCGGGGGTGGGCGCCCAGGCGATGTGCACGCCGGTGGTCAGGCCGACCCTGCTGCGGGCCCGCCCGGCGGCGGCGAGCTCCCTGGTCAGCCGGGCGAACTGGCCGGGAACGGCGCCGGCCAGGCCCGTGACGTCGCGGGCGCCGGGGCGCTGCAGCACCCGCTCGACCGCCGCGAACGCCTCGGCCGTCACGTGACCTCCTCGCCGGCGCGGGTCGGCTCCGTGCCGCCTGCCGTGCTGTGTTCCGCGTGACCTCGCGAGCTCGGTCACGTCACCGGCGGGCGGGCCTCCGCGAGCACCCGCCGCAGCGAGGCCAGGTACCGGTCGGGAACCGAGTGCTCGCCGCGCGGCGGCAGGAAGCCCTCCACGGTCGCACCGGTGACGCGGGCGAAGGACGCCGCCTCGTCCCCCAGCGCGCGGACGACCGGGTGGTCGCCCCAGGCCGCACTACCGGCCAGGTGGGCCATCGCGGCGGCGCTCTCGGCGCGCTCCCCCACGCAGTCGAAGGGCTTCTCCGTGGCCCACAGCCGCCGGAAGCCGTCGACCAGCGAGAGGTCCCGCAACGGGTCGCCGCCGAACATCTCCCGCGCCTCCTCCGGGGTCAGGAAGACCGCGAAGCAGAGGAAGGTGAACAGGCACTTGTCGCAGTGCAGGCACCAGCGCTGGACGGCCTCGCCGCCATCCCGGAAGCCCATGTGCGCCTGCGTGTAGGAGCGGTTGCAGCTGAGGATCTCACCGCGCAGTTCGGGCAGGTTCGCCACCGCCGCGACCGTCGCCAGCTCCGAGAGCTGGCGGGTGAGGCTGAAGTAGGTGACGCCGACCTCCGCCGCCGCCGCGGCGAAGAGCCGCTCGAACTCGTAGGACTTCGAGTACTGGTGGTTCACCCGCGCGCCGTTGACCGACAGCGTCTCCTCGTCGGCCGAGCGCTCGTTGGCGAAGACCACCGGGTCGAACCCGCCGAGGACGGCGACCAGCGTGGCCACGCCTGAGTTGATCGCGGTGACCGGCACGTGCCCGTTGAGCCCGCCGGCCCGCGTGCGCTCGGCCAGCAGCGGGTCCAGCCGCCGACGGACGCCGATCAGCGGGACTCCCGCCGAGCGGGCCACGTCCCGCTGGGCGTCGGTCGGGTTGACCGCCAACGCGGTGGCCGGCTGCACGACGACCAGCGCCAGCGCGGAGTCCTTGCCGCCGCCCACCGGCAGCAGCGCGCCCGGCTCATCACGCTGGCCGCCGCGGTCCACCGGTGCGGGGCGCTCGTCGGTCAGCTCCAGGTCGAACGCGACCTCGTGCGGCACGGGCAGCCGGTTGACCGCGGCGAACTCCCCCAGGCCGTGCGTGTAGGCGGCCTCTGCGACGGCGGCCTGGGCCTTGGTCACCGGCCGCTGCACGACGACGCGGCCGGCGGCGCGCAGCTTGTAGTAGCTGGTGCCCATGACGAGGTGGACGAGGTCCAGTGCCGCGTCCACCCGCGCCGGGTCGGCGCCGGGCAGCAGGTCGGTGTCGAGGGTGAGCCGTTCGGTGAACTCGTCACCGGCCAGCCGGTAGGTGAAGGCGGCCTCGCCGGTGGCGAGGTCGAGCGAGCGGTCGGCGACGACGAAGGCGTCGTCCGCCACGTGGTCAGACACGCTGCGCTCCGGCGTCGACGAGGATGTGTTCATAGGTCCGTGCCAACTCCTCGTAGTTGCGGAAGCGGTTGTAGCTGGGCGCTCCCGGCGAGAGCAGGACCAGGCCGCCCGGGCGCGCCGTCCGGAGCGCCTCTCCCACGGCCTCGGCCAGGGACGCGGTCTCGGTGACCGGGGCGTCGACGCCGGCGGCGGCCGCAGCCGCGCGGATGCCGGCGGCGAGGCGGGCGCCGGTGTCCGGGATGGTGACCGCCTGCACCGTCCCGCCGCGGGCGACGACCGCCCGGGCCAGGTCGGTGTAGTCCAGCCCGCGGTCCTGCCCGCCGGCGATCAGCGTGACCTGCTGCCCGGCGAAGGCGTCGAGGGCGGCGAGCACCGACACGGGGGTGGTGCTCAGCGCGTCGTCGACGAACGTGACGCCGTTCCGCGTGGCGACCGGGGAGAGCCGGTGCGGCAGGGCCCGGAACCCCGCGACGGCGGCGCGGACGGCGTCCCCGGACCGGTCGAGGTCCACGCCCATCCGCACGCACGCGGCCAGCGCGACGTGCACGTTGGCGACGTTGTGCACGCCCGCGAGGCGCTCGGGCCGGAAGCCGGCCAGCCGGGCCTCCGGGACGACGTCGGCCGGGTCGACCAGCACGGCGGGGTCCAGGTGCCGCTCGGCGACCGGCCGGGCCTGCGCGCCGACGACCACCGAGCCCGGCCCGCAGCCGGCGAAGACGTGCAGCTTGTCGCGGTAGTAGGTCGCGACGTCGCCGTGCCAGTCCAGGTGCTCGGGAGCCAGCGAGGTGACCGCGCCCCACCCGGACCAGCCCTCGACGGCGGCCGCCTGGTAGCTGGAGACCTCGACGACCAGCGACGTCCCGCCGGGGGCCCCGCCCTCGGTGACATGACCGTCCAGCAGCACGTCGAGCAGCGGGGTGCCGATGTTGCCGGCGTGCACCGCCGGCCGGCCGGCGGCGACCAGCACCGCGGCGGCCAGCGCGCTCGTCGTGCTCTTGCCCTTGGTGCCGGTGACGCAGAGCGTGGGCACCCCCCGGGCGGCGAACTCGGCCAGCGCCACGCCGGTCCCGGAGGTGAGGCAGGTCCGGGCCGCGAGCGCGCGGGCGTCCTCGCGGTAGGGGCTGATGCCGGGCGAGCGGAACACCACGTCGCACCCGGCGAGCGCGGCGACGTCCGGGCCGGCCTGCACGCCCTCCGGGAGGTCCGTGGGCGGGACGGCGTCGACGACCACCACCCCCGCGGCGCCGGCGACCAGCGCGGCGCGGACCGCGGCGCGCCCCTCGCGCCCGTGCCCCCAGACGCCGACCCGGCCCCCGGCCAGCCCGTCGAGCCTCACCGACCGTCCCCGGACGGCCGTGCACAGCGGAGGGTCACGGCCTCCACTGTACGGAGCAGGCCCCTTGCAGGGTCCCGCCGCCGGCCCCGTCCAGGGCACCGCCCTGAGCCTGCGAAGGGTGGGGAGGACGGGGTCCTTCCATGGCGGGGGACAGGGGGCCCTTCTACGGACGGGGCGTCCGCAGCCGGCCGCCGGTAGGGTTCCGGCAGGTGCGCCGGGAAGTCTGGTCGGCAACGTCTCCGCCGACCCCTCCCCACAGGAGCCCCCCGTGACGACCCCCACCCGCCTCTTCGGCCGCGGCTCCTGGAGGGAGGCCAGCCGGATGGCCGCCGTCCTCCGGAAGGAAACCGTCGGCGGGGCGCTGCTGCTGGCCGCCGCCGCGGTCGCCCTGGTCTGGGCCAACTCGCCGTGGGGTGCGGCCTACGAGACGCTCCGGGACACGCGGGTGGGCCCGGCCTCGCTGCACCTGGACCTCAGCCTCGGCGCCTGGGCGGCCGACGGCCTGCTGGCGATCTTCTTCTTCGTGGCGGGCCTGGAGCTCAAGCGCGAGTTCGTCGCCGGCGACCTGCGCGATCCGCGCCGGGCCGCGCTGCCGATCGCCGCGGCGGTGGCCGGCATGGCCGTGCCCGCCCTGCTGTTCGTGCTGATCAACCTGGGCGGGGCGGACGGCGTCCTGCGCGGCTGGGCCATCCCGAGCGCGACCGACATCGCCTTCGCCCTCGCCGTCCTGGCGGTGATCAGCACCCACCTGCCCAGCGCGCTGCGCACCTTCCTGCTCACCCTCGCCGTCGTCGACGACCTGCTGGCGATCGTGGTGATCGCCGTCTTCTACACCGAGGAGCTGTCGGTCGGGTTCCTGCTGCTGTCGTTCCTCCCGCTGGCCGTCTTCGGGTTCCTCGTGCAGAAGCGGATCCGCTCGTGGTGGCTGCTGCTGCCGCTGGCCGCGCTCACCTGGGTGTTCATGCACGAATCGGGCGTGCACGCCACCGTCGCCGGGGTGCTCCTGGCGTTCACCGTGCCGGTGGTCCGCAGCGCGGCGGCCGGCGGCCCGGACGCCGGGCCGGGTCTGGCCGAGCACTTCGAGCACCGCATCCGGCCGATCTCCGCCGGGGTCGCCGTCCCGGTGTTCGCCTTCTTCTCCGCCGGCGTGTCGGTCGGCGGGCTCGCCGGGCTGACGGCGTCGATCACCGACAGCGTGGCCGTCGGCATCATCGTGGGGCTGGTGGTCGGCAAGGCGGTCGGCATCACCGCCGCCACCTGGCTGGTGTCCCGCTTCACCCGGGCCGAGCTGGACGAGGAGCTCGGCTGGCCCGACGTCCTCGGCCTGGCCCTGCTCGGCGGCATCGGGTTCACCGTGTCCCTGCTGATCACCGAGCTGGCCTACGGCATGGGGTCGGACACCTACGAGGACGCGAAGGTCGGCATCCTGGCCGGCACCCTGCTGGCCGCGCTCCTGGCCGCCGTCGTCCTGCGGTTGCGCAACCGCCGCTACAAGCGCATCTACGAGGACGAGCGCGCCGACTTCGACCACGACGGGATCCCGGACGTCTACCAGCGGGAGACCGTCGACGACCGAGCCGAGCACGACCCCGACTGGCGGGGGGCGTCACCTCCCGGCCGCACCGTCGGCGATTCCGCTGACGGCTGAGAATCCGCGTTGCCGCCCCCTCGACCGCGACGTACCGTCGGGGTACACGAGAAGGGAGGTGGTCCGAACAATTGAATTCTTATCGGACTCGTGAGGTGGCTGTCCGCTAGCCGCCGTCCAGATGGGCCGCCCGTTCGGAGTGGAATCCGAACGACGGCATGATCGCCCGTCCGTCGTACGGCGGCGAGCGAGAACCGGACAGTCACCCGACCCCCGGGCCGCCGGCATTTGTCCAGCCGGCCCGCGTGCAGCCCCCTGGCACCGCCAGGCAGGGCGCCGCGGAGCAGCCCGGGGGTTGTCCGTTCTCCGAGGAGGCCGCGGCCGTGCAGCTCGGCGGCGGGGCCTCGGCGGGGAAGCCGGCATCGTGACCGACGTCTCCTCCGGCGCCTGGATCGCCGAGAGCCTGCGCCCCGCGCCCGGCACCGTCGCCGCACTCGTGCCGCCGGTGTTCGGGGCCTACGCCCCCGTCCTCCACCCCGCCTACCGCTACGTCGGGGACGACGACGTCGAGGTGACCTGGGCGGAGGTGGCCGCCGCCAACGGGACGGTCGCGCACCCGCTCGTGCAGTGGGCGGGCATCACGGGCGGCTGGGAGTACCACCACGAGGACAGTCAGCCGCCCACCTGGGACGGCGCCCCGGCCGAGGGGCACCTGCCGGTCGCGGTGGCCGACCGGCTGGCTCGGGTGCTGGCCCGGCACACCGGCACCCCGGGGGAGTGCTGGTTCGGCCGTTGGGACGGGTTCGGCTACGACGTCCCCGGCCACGGCGGCGCCTCCCGACTCGCGCTGCCCGGCGGGCACGACGTCGTCCTCGTCCGCGGCACCGTCCGCGACGCGTCCCGCAACCTCGCTCCGGAACCGCACGAGCAGAGCGCGAACCTCTGGTGGCCGGCCGACCGCGCCTGGCTCGTCACCACCGACATCGACCTGGTGAGCACCTACGTCGGCGGCAGCGCGGCGTGCATCGCCGACCTGGCGAGCGCACCCGACCTCGAGGTCGCCCCCGCGTCGCCCGACGACCGGGTGGGGCGGGCCGACGACCCGCTCAACCCCGTCCCGGAGGGCTGAGCCTCAGTCCCGCAGCACGACCCCGCTGCCCGTGGTCCGCACGGTCACGGCGTCCCCGCCCACCTCGATCCCGGTGATCTCCCGGCCGAAGGGCAGGAGGTCCAGCGGCACCCGGAAGCCGAGGCGTTCGGTGGCGAGCAGCTCGGCGGTTCCCTCGAGGGCCGGCTCGGACCGCAGGCCGGTGGGGCGGACGACCAGGGCAGCGGCCGCAGCGTCGACGGGTGCCACGGCCGAGGCCCGGTAGCTGCGGTCGAGGACCTGCCCCTTCCCCGCCACCCGCACCTCCCCGGGGCCGGCCGGGCCCACGGTCAACTGCCGGCCGGTGAAGCCGAGGTAGCGGTCGAGGGCGTCGTAGCCGAGGCGCGCCTCGGTGGCGGTCCGCTCGACCACGACGGCGTCCGCGTCCCGGACGATCAGGTCGTGCAGGGACAGGTGCACGCCACGGAGTCCGGCCTGGACGCCGTCGAGGGTCAGCGGCCCGTTCGAGATCTGCTGCATCGTCACCTCGACCGCGTCGTAGCGGCCGCGGAGCGCCTGCAGCAGGACCGGCCCGCCCTCGATCTCCACCGTCGGCGGCTGCACCGCCCCCGTCGCCTGCTGCAGTTCCTCGGCCAGCAACGACTCCGCGGCCTCCCGGGCCAGCCGGTCGAGCCCCCACAGCAGGAGCCCCACCCCGACGAGGACGCCCAGCAGCAGGGGGACCAGGCCTGAGGTCCGTCCGCGGCTCACCGGGTCCGCCCCGCCTCGGCGACGTCCCGGCCGCCCGGCCCCGACTCCACCGGCTCGACGTCCCCGCCCTCGCCGTCGTCCGTCCCGTTCCGGTCCCCGGGCGCCTGCGGCGAGGTGCGGATGCGGCGGCTGGGCCAGCCGGCCGCCCGGCCGAGCAGGGTCAGGACGGCGGGGGTGAGCACCGGGCGGATGAGGAACGTGTCGATGAGCAGGCCCACCGCCATGACGAAGGCGATCTGCCGGAACAGTCCGAGCGGGATGATGGCGACCATGGCGAACGTCGCCGCCAGGATCACGCCGGCGGCGCTGATCGCCCCGGCGGTGGCCGGCATCGCGATCCTGATGGCCTCGCCCAACGGCCGCCGGCCGGCCTCCTCCCAGATGGAGCCGACCGCGAAGACGTTGTAGTCCGAGCCCAGCGCCAGGAGCAGCACGGCCGTGGTGAAGGGCGCGAAGAAGAGCAGGCCCGGGTTGTCGAGCGCGCCCTGGAAGACGAGGACGGCCAGCCCCAGCGCGGCGGCCACGCCGAGGGCGCTGCAGGCCAGCAGCAGCAGCGGGGCGAGGACGGCACGCAGGTACAGGCAGAGGATCAGCAACTCGATGATCAGGGCCGCGATCAGGATCGACTGCAGGTTCTCCCGCGTGATCTCGGCCAGCTCCGCGGCGATGGCGGTCTGGCCGCCGACGCCCACGGTGACGTCCTCGACGCCGGACGCCGCGAGCAGCTCGTCCACCCGCTCCTGCAGGAGGCCCACGTCGGCGATCGCCGGCGCGGCCAGCGGGTCGCTGTCCAGGACGACGACGAAGCGCGCGGCATCGCCGTCCTCGGCGAGGACCAGGCCGAGGCCATCCTGCAGCGGGGTGTCCGCCGGGCCGAGAACCTCGGCCACCCCCGGTTGCTCCTCGAGAGCGGCCTGGAAGCGCTCGAGCGCCGCGCGCTGCGCGACGACGCCGTCCCCCTCCACCAGGACCTCGGTGGGCGCCACGGCCCCGCGGACACCGGCCTCCGCGAGCACCCGGGCCCCCACGCGCACGGGGTCGTCGGGTGGCAGCTCAGACACGAAGGACACGTCGATGCGCAGGTCGGTCAGCGGCAGCGACGCCGGGATCAGCAGTCCCAGGCTGAACAGCACCGCCACCGCCGCGCCGCCGCGCCGGGAGACGGCGCCGGCCAACCAGCGCGTCAGCCGGCTGGGCGCGTGCTCGCCGGAGGCCGGCCGGCCGGTCCCGATCGTGAGGAAGAGCCGGTGCCCCAGGATCGCCATGAGGGCGGGGATCAGGGTCAGGGACACCACCATGCCGACCAGGACGGCCAGCGCCAGCGCCGGGCCGAAGGCCTGGAACAGCTGGAAGTCGGCCACGAGGAGCGCGGCGGTGCCCGCGGCGACGGTGATCCCGGCGACCGCCACGATGGGCCCCTCGGTCAGCACGGTGCGGCGGGCCGCCTCGTGCCGGTGCAGGCCCCGGCCGAGCTCGCGACGGAACCCGGAGAAGAAGAGCACGCAGTAGTCGGTCACCACCCCGATGAGCAGGGCGGCGACGAGCGGCTGCAGCTGGTCGGGGAGGGCGAAGCCGAGCGCCGCGGCCAGGCTGTCGAGGACCCGGAGGGCCACCAGGTAGCCCAGTCCGGCGGTGAACAGGACGACCAGCGGAGCCACGACGGACCGGAAGGCGAACGCGACCACCACGGCGATGAGGATCAGCGTGGCGATCTCGAAGGTGTGCAGGTGGGCCTCGAGGTGGTGGACCTGGCGGACCTGCGCGGGGAGGACCCCGGTCACGTAGGTCTCCACGCCGGGCTGGTTGCGGAAGTGCGCGGCGTACTGCTGGCCGAGCGCGACCCGTTCCTCCAGCCCGGTCCGCGGCGAGGTGTAGACGTAGCTGACCGCCGTCTCCGAGGAGCCGAACGGCAGCGGGACGGCGCCGATGATCTGGCCGGTCCCCGGCGGGACCTCGCCTTCCAGGTAGGCCTGGGTGTGCGCCAGCGCCCACAGCGCGACGTCCGCACGGGCGAGCGCGTCCAGCCCGTCCGGGTTGTGCACCACGACGGAGGTGTCCGACAGGACGGGGACGCGGAAGTGCTCCAGGGACCGCTGCTGGACGGCGACCGCCTCGCTGTCCGGAGGCAGCAGGCTGCCGATGCTCCCGCCGCCGCCACCGCCCTGCCCGGCTGCGGGGACCAGCACGGCGAAGGCGGCAGCGGCCACCCATGCGGCGACGACGACCCAGCGTCCGGTGACCACCGCGGTGCGCAGTGCCCGTGCCGACGCCCGCGCCACGCGCCCGGGCAGGGCGACGACCCACCGGAGGGTAGGTAGACCGGTCACGGAGCCTCCCGACGTGGCCGTCCGCTCGGCCGCCAGCCCCGGATACCCCGGTCGGTCGGCGGGTAGAGATCGGCGTCCATCGTGTAAGGAGGTCGTCATGGCCGAGTCGCGCACCGGAACCGACGACGAGGAGGCTCCGGCCTCGCCGGCGACTCCGGGCGGCCCGGCGGCAGGAGCCCGCACGGGGCTGGTCCTGGCCGTCGTCCTCGTGCTGGGCCTCACCGTCGGAGCGGTCACCGTGGGGCTGCTCAGCGACGCTGCGCCACCGCCGGCCTCGGCATCCGGCGACCTGCCGGCGGACGGCGGGCTGCTCCCCGACGTACCCCTCCCCACGACCACGACCCGGTTCGAGGTCAACGCGCCGTGCCTGCGCGCCGTGAACGCCGCCCAGGACGCCTACGCCGCCGTGGACGAGCTCGGAGAGGCCGCCGCGGCACTGGACGCCGCCCGGCTGGACGAGGTCGTCCGCCGGCTGCAACCCCTGCAGGAGCAGCTGGAGGCGGACCTCGCGGCGTGCCAGGTGACCCCGGTCGACGACCCGCCGGGAGGGGCGCCCCCTCCGGCGACGACACCGACGGCGCCCACCCCCACCGGGTGACCGGCCACCGACCCCGTCCCCCGGGCTCGGTTCAGAGCCGGGCCAGCTCCTCGGCCAGGTCGTCGAGCCCGAGTGAGCCCTGCGAGAGCGCCGCCATGTGCCATGCGCGGCCGTCGAAGGCGTCGCCGCGGGTACGACGCGCCGCCTCCCGGCCGTCCAACCACGCCCGCTCGCCGAGCTTGTAGCTGATCGCCTGGCCGGGCAGGCCGAGGTAGCGGACCAGCTCGCTGTCGAGGAAGGCCGGGTCGGCGCCGCTGTGCTCGCCCAGGAACGTCCGGGCCAGCTCCGGCGTCCACGGCCGGCCGCGGTGCCCGGCGAGGGCCCCGTCGGCGTCGTCCGGCACCGGCAGCTGCAGGTGCATGCCGATGTCGACGACCACCCGCATCGCCCGCAACTGCTGGGCATCGAGGTAGCCCAGGCGCGTCCCCGGGTCGGCGAGGTACCCCAGCTCGTCCATGAGCCGCTCGGCGTAGAGCGCCCAGCCCTCGACGTTCGCCCCGACGGAGCCGAGCGAGGTCTGGTACGTGGACAGCTGCCCGGAGACGTACGCCCACTGGGCCAGCTGCAGGTGGTGACCCGGGACGCCCTCGTGGTACCAGATCGAGGTCAGGTCCCAGAGCGGGAAGCGCTCCCGGCCCAGCGTGGGCAGCCAGGTGCGACCCGGGCGGGAGAAGTCCTGTGCGGGGCGGGTGTAGTACGGCGCCGCGGCGGTGCCGGGCGGCGCGATCATCGCCTCGACCCGGCGCACGGGCTCGGCCAGGTCGAAGTGCACGCCGTCCAGCGCCGTGATCGCCTCGTCCATCATCGCCTGCAGCCGCTGGCGGATGGCCTCGACGCCCTCGACGGCGGGGCCGTGCACGTCGAGCCAGCGCATCGCCTCCATCGGCGTCCCGCCGGGCACCACCCGCTCGGCCTCGGCCCGCTGCTCGGCGGCGATCCGCCGGTGCTCGGCCCAGCCCCAGGCGTACGCCTCCTCCAGCCCGTCGCCCGCGCCGAGGTCGGAGCCGGTCCAGCGGCGGGCGGCCAGCGCGTAGCGGTCGCGGCCGACGGCGTCGGGCGTGCCCACCGTCCGCGGGCCGTAGTCGTCGCGGAGGAAGTCCCGGACCTCCGCCACCGCCTCGTCCGCGGCCTCCGCGGCGGCGTCCAGCTCGCCGCGCAGCGCGTCCGGGCCGCCGGCGGCGAAGCCGGCGAAGAACGGCCCGGCCAGCCACTCGCCGAGCTGTCCCACCACGGTCGACACCTGCCGCGGCGCGACGAGCAGACCGCGCCGGGCGCCCTCCTCCAGCGCGGCGCGGAACCCGCGGTAGGCCTCGGGCACCCGCGCCATGCGGCGCGCGACGACGGCCCAGTTCTCCTCCGAGGACGTCGGCATGAGCAGGAATACCTGGCGGATCGAGTGCACCGGGCTGAACAGGTTGGACAGCGCCCGCAGCCCCTCGCCGGCCTCGTGCGCGGCCAGCTCGGCGCCGAGCCGCTCACGCAGCAGCCGGGCGCAGCGCCGCTCGACCGGGTCGTCGTCCAGGCTGGGATCTGCGGCCAGCACCCGGTCCAGCTCGGCGAGGGTGCCGCGGGCCAGTTGCGCCTCGGCCTCCAGGCCGGCAGGGCTCGGGTCGGGCAGCCGGTCGTCGCCGGGACGGGTGCCCAGCGAGGTGGCGACGATCGGGTCGAGCTCGCAGACGGCGTCGACGTACCGGTCGGCGACCTGTCTCGGGGTGCTCACCTGAGCCGTTCCAGCCGGGCCGACATGGTGGGCCGCAGCGGCTCGTCGGCGGAGGCGCGATCGATGGCGTACATGAGCGCGCCTTCGACGATGCCGTAGAGCCGGACGGCGCGGGACACGTCCGGGGCGTCCGGCGTCCGCGCCAGGACGTCGCTGGTCAGCTCCCAGCTGGTCGTCGTCCGGGCCCGTCCGACGTAGAGCTCCACCAGCCCGTCGGGGCTGGTCACCAGCAGCTCCACGTCGTCCCGGCCGCGCGGCCGCCAGAAGCCGGACTCCCGGACGGCGGGCCCGACGACCGTGCCGTCGTCGGTGAGCCGCCAGGTCCGCGACTCGTAGGCCAGGAAACCGCGCCCGTCGTGGCTGAACCGGATCCACTGGCCGAAGCGGTGGTCGCCCTCCGCGCCGGCGGCCTGCCCCTCGCCGTGCCACTCGCCGAGCAGCGGCAGCACGGCCAGCAGCTCCTCGGAGACTTCCGGGCCGGAGCGGACGTCGACCGTGTCGGGAACCGGCAGCTCGGTGTCGCCGCTCATCGGCGCGCCTCCCGCGGACGGCGGGCCAGCCGGGCGGCGCCGTATCCGCAGCCGAGCGCCGCGAGCGAGGTCAGGGCGACGAGGACCCAGGCGGAGACCATGCGCCCCACCGTAGGACCGCCGGGTGAGGTGCTGGAACGGCCCCGTCCAGGGCACCGTCCTGAGCGTGCGTAGGACGGGGAGGACGGGGGTCCTTCGTCACGCAGTCACCGGCGCGGCGCCGACCGTCGCCGCGACCACCTCGGCCCACGGCGTGGCGGTGAGCCCGAAGGCCGCTGTCGTGGCCGACGCGTCGATGACGTAGGGCCGGTCGAACTGGTGCCGGACGTCGAGGACCTCGCGCATCACCGGCGAGGCCGACCCGGCGGCGCGCAGCACCGGCCACGGGATCCCGCGCACCCGCGCCGGCGGCCCGCCGAGCACCGCCGCCAGGTCGGTGAGCGCCTGCCGCTGCGACCGGGGAGGCGCGCTCGGCACGTGCCAGGCCCGGCCGAGCGCTCGCTCGTCGGTCCCCAGGGTCGCCAGCGTCGCCGCGACGTCGGGCAGGTACGCCCAGCTGCGGGGGACGTCGGGGTCGCCGACCACCCACGCCGTCCGCCCCCGGCGCAGCGCCGGCAGCTGCCGGACCAGGTGCGAGGAGGCGGCCGGCACCTGGGGGCCGACGAAGTCCGCGGCGCGGGCCTCGGTCACCCGCACCCGGCCGGCCTCGTGCGCCACCAGCGCCTCCCGCCACATCCCGACCCGGACCCGGCCCTTGACGTCGGTGGCGGCCAGCGGGGTGTCCGGAGTCATGGGGCCCTCGGGGCGGCCGTAGCCGTAGAGGTTCGACATCGTGACCAGGACCGCGCCGGTCCGCTCGGCCGCGGTGAGCAGCGCGGCGGCGACCGGCGGCCAGTCGGTCGCCCAGCGGTGGTACGCCGGGTTCGCCGCGTTGTAGAGCGCGGACGCGCCGCGTACCGCGGTGGCGAGGGCACCGGCGTCGGTGGTGTCGACCCGCCGGTGCTCGACGGCGTCGGTCGACGTCCCGCCGCTGCGCGACAGCACCCGGACCCGGTGCCCCTGGGCGGCGAGCAGGTCTGCGGTCGTCGTCCCCACCGGCCCCTTGCCGACGATCACGTGCAGTGCCATGGCTCCTCCTCGAGCGTTGTCGAGAGCAGCGCTCTCGGCTGCGGACGACGCTCGCACGGCATGCGTCCGGCGTCAAGAGCAACGCTCGCGGTTGCGTGCACTGCTCGCTTCGGGGACGATCGGGGACGTGCCGCCCACCGTCCGTGAACGTGTCCGCGCGGAGCTGACCGCCGAGATCACCGCCGCCGCACGCCGGCAGCTGGCCGAGGTCGGGGCGGCCGCGCTCTCGCTGCGGGCGGTCGCGCGGGAGGTCGGCATGGCCTCGTCGGCCGTCTACCGCTACTTCGCCAGCCGCGACGACCTGCTGACCCGGTTGATCATCGACGGCTACGACGCGCTCGGCGCCGCCGCCGAGGACGCCGACGACCCGGACGCACCGCCACGGGAGCGCTGGCTGGCGGTGTGCCGCGCCGTCCGGTCGTGGGGCCGGGCGCATCCCCATGAGTACGCGCTGCTCTACGGCTCCCCCGTGCCCGGCTACGCGGCCCCGCGGGACACGGTGCCCGCCGCCGCGCGGGTGGGCGTGGTCCTGGGACGCATCCTCGGCGACGCGGCCCGCGGCGGTGCGCTGCCGGAGGCGCTCGGGGGCGACCGGGACCCGGAGCTGGTGAGCGACGAGACGGCTGCGGTCCTCGGCGGGGAGCACGCCGCGCTCGACGACGCCGTCCGGCTGCGTGCCCTGCTGGCCTGGAGCTCGGTCTACGGGACGATCAGCTTCGAGCTGTTCGGCCACCTCGTCGGCTCCGTCACGGACACCGACCGCTACTTCGACCTCGCGATGGGCGAGCTCGCGGGTCTCGTCGGACTCTGAGCCCCGGCCGGCGGCCGGTCCCGGTGAGCGGCGCCCGCGACCCCCCGAACCGGGGGCTTCCGGCCCGCCGGAGCCCGGGTGGAGGCTCCTCGCACTCAGTGGCGACGCGGCGGCGGACACGGACGTCCGCCGACCGGGGGGCCGGCGCCCGGGACCTGGGAGCACCCATGCGCATCCACAAGACACGACTCCTGGCGGTGGCCTCGGTCGCGGCGGTCACGACCCTCTCACTGGCCGGACCGGCCGCCGCGGGCGACGGCGACCGGTACCGCGGCGGGGACGACAGATCCCACAGCCGGGACGACGACCACGACCGGGACGACCACGACTGGGACGACGACCGGGACGAGCACGGCGACCGGGACGGCGACGAGATCGAGGTCCGCCCCGGCGAGAGCATCCAGGAAGCGGTGGACGCCGCCGAGCCCGGCGACACCGTCGTCCTCCACCCCGGCGAGTACCAGCAGAACGTCACCATCACGACCGACCACCTCTCCCTCGTCGGCCACGACGCGGTGCTCCTCCCCGCGGGCGCCGGGCAGACCGAGTGCGACACCCTCGGGGAGGGCGAGGCCGAGGAAGGCGGCACCGGAGGCGAGGGCACCGGAGGCGAGGGCACCGGAGGCGAGGGCACCGGAGGCGAGGGCACCGGAGGCGAGGGCACCGGAGGCGAGGAGCCCGCCCCACCCGCGGAGGAGCCGCGGATGTCCGGCATCTGCATCCTGGGCGATGTCGTCCTTCCGCCCCCGCCCACCAACCCCGAAGAACCCCCCGGCGAGATCGAGGTCCGCGACGCGGTGACGGGGGTGAGCATCCGCGGCATCACGGTGAAGGGGGCCAGTGGTGACGGCCTGATCGCCGTCGGCACGGAGAACCTGAAGGTCCGCGACAGCCGGTTCGCCGACAACGGAGGCTACGGGGCAGCCAGCTTCGTGGGCACGGGCACGACGTTCCGGGACGACGAGGCGACCGGGAACGCCGAAGCGGGGTTCTACGTGGGCGACAGCCCGGACTCCCAGGCCGATGTGCGGGACAACCATGCGGTCGGCAACGAGCTCGGCTTCTTCTTCCGCAGCGCCAGCAACGGCAAGGCGCGGGACAACGTCGCTGAGCACAACTGCCTCGGCATGCTCGTGCTGGCCGACGCCCCGGGTCCGGCCGCCGGCTGGGACCTCCGGGACAACCGGGTGAAGGAGAACAACGCCGAGTGCCAGGGGCCGGAGCCCGGCACGACCATCAGCGGTGCCGGGATCGTCATGTTCGGCGCGACCGAGTTCCGCGTGCGCGACAACAAGGTCACCGGCCACGTGTCCCAGAGCCCCGAGACCACCGTGGCCGCGGGCGGCATCGTGGTCCTCTCCGGTTTCGGGGGCACCGCGCCCAGCGGCGAGGTCGAGGACAACAAGGCGAAGGGCAACGAGCCGGCCGACATCGTCTGGGACGAGACCGGGGAGGTCGAGTTCGACGACAACCGGTGCGAGGAGTCCATCCCCGACGGCCTCTGCGACTGACGTCGCTCGTCCGGCGCCCGCTCCGACCACGTGGCCGGAGCGGGCGCCGTCGCGTGTCTGTCGACCCAGCGCCCCGTCCCCGGTCGGCATGCGGCAAGGTGGAGGTCCCGGCGGAACGGAGGAGGACGGCGTCATCGAGGAGCACGGTGCCGACGGCGTGACCCTCCGCGAGGTGGAGACCCGGCTCTCCCGCGCGCTCGCCCGCTACGAACGCGTCCTGGCCAACGTGGCCGACGGCATCTACGGCCTCGACGCCTCCGGACGCGTCGAGTTCGTCAACCCGGCGGCGGTGCGCATCACCGGACACTCCGCGGAAGAGCAGCTCGGGCTCGATCAGCACGCGGTGATCCACGCCCGCCGACCCGACGGCTCGCCCTACCCGAGGGAGGAGTGCCCGGTCTGGCGAGCGCTGCGGACCGGCCGGACGGTCGCCGCCGACTCCGAGGTCTTCTGGCGCAGCGACGGCACGCCGGTGCCGGTCGAGCTGATCGCCGTCCCGACGGTGGAGGACGGCGTGGTGACCGGCGTGGTCGTCTCCTTCCGCGACCTGACCGACCGCCTGGCCGCCCAGCGCCAGGCCGCCGAGCTACGACGCGTGACCGAGCGTGCCGCTGCACAGCGCGCCCTGTCGGACCGGCTGCAGCAGGCCCTGTTGACCCCGCCGCCGGAGCCCGACCATCTGCAGGTCGCCGTGCGCTACCGCCCCGCCGCCCACGAGGCGCAGGTCGGCGGTGACTGGTACGACGCGTTCCTGCAGCCCGACGGCGCGACGATGCTCGTCATCGGGGACGTCGTGGGCCACGACAGCGACGCCGCAGCGGCGATGGGTCAGCTGCGCGGGCTGCTGCGGGCCCTGGCCTACGACAACGAGGAGCCGCCGTCGGCGACGCTGTCCCGCACCGAGCACGTCGCCCGCGGGCTGGCGGTCAGCACGCTGGCGACCGTGGTGCTCGCCCGCATCGAGCGCCACCCGGACGTGCCCGTCGCGGGCACCCGCGTGCTGCGGTGGAGCAACGCCGGCCACCTGCCGCCGGTGCTGCTCGCCCCGGACGGCACCGCGACCCTGCTCGAGACCCGACCCGACCTGATGCTCGGCATCGACCCTCACGCGCCACGCGCCGACCACACCGTAGAACTGGAGGACGGGCACACCCTGCTGCTGGTCACCGACGGCCTGGTCGAGCGCCGGGGCTCCGACCTGGACACGGGGCTGGCCGCGCTGCGGGAGGCGCTGCGGGACCTCGGCGGGACGCCGCTGGAGGAGCTCTGCGACACGCTCCTCGCCCGGATGCTGCCCGTGGACGGGGCGGACGACGTCGCGCTGGTCGCCGTCCGGACCCATCCGGAGGACCGTCCGCGGCCGTCCGAGGCAGGCCCCAACCGCCTGCCGCCCGGTATCGCCTAGACGGGGCTGTTCCAGGGGGTCGCGTGGCTGCACCTCGCTCCCGCGGGAACGTCGTCCTGCCAGGCCTGCACCTGCAACAGCCCGTCCAGAGACGAGGACGGCGCCCGCCGGGCAGGTTCCGGGCGGGCGCCGTCGGAGGGGCGCGGTGGGCGCCGTCAGTCGATCGCGACGGTGGTCTCGTTCAGGCCGACGTCGGCGGTGAGCACGCGCTCGCCCTTGCCGACCGGCGCGAGGGACCGGAGCTTCCACTCGCCCGGCGCGGCGAAGAATCGGAACTCGCCCTCCGGGCTGGTGACCACCTCGGCGGTGAACTCGTCGGTGGCGTCGAGCAGCCGCACGTAGGCGCCGGCGACGGGCGCGCCGTCGTGCCAGACCTGGCCCTGGATGACCGTCTGGGTCGTCAGGTCCACGCCGGCGAGCGCGCCGCCCTGCCTGGGAGCGCCGCACATGCTCAGGCCCCCTTCTCGATCGGGACGCCGACGAGCGAGCCGTACTCGGTCCACGAGCCGTCGTAGTTCTTGACGTTCTGGTGGCCGAGCAGCTCGCGCAGCACGAACCAGGTGTGGCTCGAGCGCTCCCCGATCCGGCAGTAGGCGATGGTGTCCCTGCCGGTGTCGAGGCCGGCGTCGGCGTAGAGCTTGCGCAGCTCGTCGTCGCTTTTGAAGGTGCCGTCCTCGTTGGCCGCCTTGCTCCACGGCACGTTCACCGCGCTGGGGATGTGGCCGGGACGCTGCGCGCCCTCCTGCGGCAGGTGCGCGGGGGCGACCAGCTTGCCGGCGAACTCGTCGGGCGAGCGGACGTCGACCAGGTTCTGCTGGCCGATGGCGGCGACGACCTCGTCGCGGAAGGCGCGGATGGAGGTGTCGGGCTCCTTGGCCACGTACTGGGTGGTCGGACGCTCGACGACGTCGGTCGACAGCGGGCGGCTGTCGAGCTCCCACTTCTTGCGGCCGCCGTCGACCAGCTTGACGTCGCCGTGGCCGTAGAGCTTGAAGTACCAGTACGCGTACGCGGCGAACCAGTTGTTGTTGCCGCCGTAGAGCACGACGGTGTCGTCGTTGCCGATGCCCTTGGCCGACAGCAGCTGCTCGAACTGCTCGCGGTCGACGAAGTCACGGCGCAGCGGGTCCTGGAGGTCGGTCTTCCAGTCCAGCTTCACCGCGCCCTCGATGTGGCCCTTGTCGTAGGCGCTGGTGTCCTCGTCGACCTCGACGAAGACGGTGCCGGGGGTGCCGATGTGCTCCTGGGCCCAGTCGGCGGAGACGAGCACGTCGTTGCGGCTCATGAGGTGTTCCTCCCGTGGTCGGTGGGTGCGGTCGGGGTGTGCGCGTACGGGTCAGGCGGTGCGGGAATGGGGCGCGACCCAGCGGCGGGGCGGTGCGGGCGCGTCTGTGCGGAGCGCTGCAGGACGGCGGTGGGAGCGCGTCCGGACGAGCGGCCTCGTCCTCAGGAGGCCGGACACAGGCAGCTGCCGACGCGGCACAGGTCGACTGTGCGGCGGGAGGTCAGCAGCAGGCCCACGGTCGCGAGAATAACGGATCACCGGCCCCTCCCTTCCCGGCAGGCGGCAGCCGGCACGTGCGCATCGACGAGAGTCGCGAGCTCCGCGGGCGGCACGGCCCGCAGAACGCCGTCGAGAACTGGACGACGGTCAGGTCGGCCTCGCCCGGGTGCGCACCCGGGCCCTCGAGCACCGCGCCGTCCGTCCGCTCCACGTCGGGCACCAACCCGGCCCGCCGTTCGCGTGTTCCGGTCGGCGCGGCGCGGGTGTCAGCCGCGCAGCACCGTGTCGGTCGCCTCGACGGCGATGCGCACGCCGTCGTCGCCGACCGCGACCCCGACGACCTGCAGGCCGAAGGGGAGCGCCGGGAGCTCGTAGCGCAGGTCGAGTGCGTCGGTGACCTGGTCGACGAGGCGGCCGGGCACGTCGACGCCGCCGCTGGAGGCCTCTTCCACGTCGACCACCAGGACGCCGTCGACGAGCGCCACCGTGCCGACGGCGGTGAGCGGCAGCGTCAGCCCCGCGACGTCGACGGTCCGCTCCACCCGCACCCGGTCGCCCTCCCGGGCCAGGGTCGCGCCGGGGCTCAGTTGCTCGGCCAGCAGCGCGTAGGAGAGGGTCGCCGCCCCGTCGACGCGTTCGACGGGTACCTCCTGCACCGAGCCGGAGAGGACGTCGGACAGCGCCACCTCGACGCCGCGCAGGGAGACGTCGACGAGGACGCCCTCGGGTTGCCCGAGGTCGGCGGCACCGAGGGAGATCCGGACCTCCTGGTAGCGCCCACCGGCCGCCTGGGTCAGGAAGGGGAAGCCCCCGATCTCCACCTCCGGCGCGCCGGTCAGCCCGGCCCGCTCGGCGACGACCTGCCCGACCTGGGCCTCGGCGACCTCCTCGCCCACCCGGTCGGCGACCAGTGCCAGGCCGGCCAGGAGCAGGAGCACCACCAGCAGCGCTCGCACGGCCGGCCCCTCAGAGGGCGTTCTGCAGCACGACGGAGAACGCGACCGGCGCGGCGGCGGCGAACGGCAGCACCGCCTGGAGCAGCGGCGCCGGCCAGGCCCGACCCGGCCCGGCCGCGACGACGTAGCCGGCGGCCAGGCCGACCAGCGCGGCGACGGCACCCAGCACCAGGCCGGCGGCGAGCGCCGCGAGCAGCGTGGCCACGTCGCCGGAGCCGGTGCGGAGCAGGGCCAGGACCGCACCCGCCAGCACGGAGAGCACCAGGGCCGGCACTCCGCGCGGCACGCCCGGTGCGACCGGGGGGCGCGGCAGCACCAGGTCGACCAGGTGCCCGACCAGCAGCGTCGTCCCGACGAGGAGCAGCGCCGTGGTCGCGGCCGGCGCATCCCCGGCGGTGGGCAGCAGGAGGAGCACCGCGAGCGCGGACACCGCGCACACCAGCAGGAGGACGCCGGCCAGGGAACCCACCACGTCGCGCCGCGGCGCCCGGCGCAGCATCTGGTGCAGCACCGCGGCCAGCAGGCCCAGCCCCGGCACGGCGAGCAGCGAACCGATCTCGGGCCGCTCGGGCACCACCAGCAGCAGGTCCGCACCGGCCGCTGCGGCCAGCCCGAGCACCGGGGCGCCGGCCCGGGCCGGGATGCCGGTCGCCGGCACCCACGCCGCGACCAGCGCCACCTGCAGGACGGCGACCGCCGCCAGCCGTCCCGCCTCGCCGGCGTACCCGGGCAGGAGGACGAGCAGCGCGGTCGCCAGCGCGACCGCCCCGGCCGCGGCCAGGTGCCACGCCCGGACGGGCAGACCCGTCCCCACCTCGGCCGCTGTCACGGGTCGATGGTGGCAGACGCCCAGCGCCCGATCCGCTCGACGAGCGGAGCGGTGGCCCCGCTCTCGGCGTGTCCGGACCCCGGGACGACCCGGAGGAACGACGCCCGGGCGACCGAGCCGGTGAGCCCGTGCACGGCGACGAAGGTCAGCGGCCGGGTGGCGGAGGCCGGCGGCGCGGACGGGACGGCGACGCCGGCCAACCGCACACCGTCCTCCGTGCCGACCCCCACGTGTCGCGAACCATGGATCGGAGGGGTGCTGGGCGACACGTCGGCTATCCTGCTGGCTCACCGACAGCGCCGTCGTGGGCCCCCGGACGCGCTCCACCGTCCCCGGCTCCCCCTTGAGGAGACGTCATGCGACTCGTGCTCATGACCGGCGCACGCCAGGCCACGACCGAGGTGCTGCCCGCGCTCGGCCTGCTGGGGCACCACGTCCGCGTGGTCGCGCCCGAGCTGTCGAGCCTGCTCGACGGCGACGCGGGGGACGTCGTCCTCGTCGACGCCCGCCACGACCTGATCCAGGCCCGCACCCTGTGCCGGCTGCTCTCCTCCACCGGCGTCGCCTCGGCGCTGGTGGCGGTGCTCTCGGAGGGCGGCCTGGTCGCGCTGTCGGCCGACTGGGGCGTCGATGACGTGCTGCTTGACACCGCCGGCCCGGCCGAGGTGGACGCCCGGCTGAAGTGGGCCACCGCCCGCCGCCTGTCCGCCGCCTCCTCCGCGGACGGCGCCGACGGCGGCGTGACCCAGGCCGGCGAGCTGGTGATCGACGAGCACAGCTACTCCGCCAAGCTCCGCGGCCACCCGCTCGACCTCACGTACAAGGAGTTCGAGCTGCTGAAGTACCTGGCCCAGCACCCGGGCCGGGTCTTCTCGCGCGCGCAGCTGCTGCAGGAGATCTGGGGCTACGACTACTTCGGCGGCACGCGGACCGTCGACGTCCACGTGCGCCGGCTGCGGGCCAAGCTCGGGACCGAGCACGAGGCACTGATCGGCACCGTGCGCAACGTGGGCTACAAGCTCGACCAGCAGGTCGCCGCCGCCACCGCGGCGGCGGCGCGGGCCGAGGCCCGCGTCGCCGAGGACACCGCGCAGAACGACACCGAGCTGGTCCGAGGCCCGTCCTGACCTTCGTCTCCGTCCGGGACGTCGACCGGCTCGGCCCGGCCGACGTGCCCGCGGTCCTGGCACTGCTGCGCGCGGCCACCGCGGCCGACGGCGTCCGCCCGCTGTCGGAGGAGGCCGAGCTGAGGCTGCAGCACGGTGGCCCCGGCGGCGGCCGCGACGTCCTGGCCGCCACCCCGGACGGCGCGCTGGCCGGGTACGCGCGGTTCGAGGGCGGGGTCGGCACGGGGGACGCCGAGGCCGAGCTCGTCGTCTCCCCCGCCTTCCGGCGGCGCGGGACCGGCCGCGCCCTGCTCGCCCGGCTCGAGAAACTGGCCGGCGACCGTCCGCTGCGGGTGTGGGCCCACGGCGACCTCCCCGGCTCGGCCGAGCTGGCACAGCGGGGCGGGTACGAACGCGCCCGGGTCCTCCTGCAACTGCGCCGCGACCTCGGCGAGGCCGCTCATGACCGGCCGAACCCCAGCCTGGCCGGGTGCGCTCCCGCGTCCCGGCCGGCCCTGCCCGAGGGCGTGCGGGTGCACACCTTCCGGCCCGGCGTGGACGAGGCGGCCTGGCTGCGGGTCAACGCGCGCGCCTTCGCCACCCACCCCGAGCAGGGCAGCTGGACCGACGGCGACCTGCGACTGCGCGAGGCCGAGCCGTGGTTCGACCCGGCCGGGTTCTTCCTGGCCTGGCGGGGCGACCCCGACGTCGACGGCGACGCCACCCTGGTCGGCTTCCACTGGACGAAGGTGCACCCGCCCGGCGACGAGGGTCCCGAGCCGGTCGGCGAGGTCTACGTGCTGGGCATCGACCCCGACGCGCAAGGCCTGGGCCTGGGGCGCGCGCTCACCGACGTGGGCCTCGCACACCTGCGCGACCGGGGCCTGCACCAGGTCCTGCTCTACGTCGAGGAGGACAACACGGCGGCGGTGACGCTGTACGAGCGCAGCGGCTTCATCCGGTACGCCGCCGACGTCTCGTGGCGCCGTACCGGCTGAGCGAGCCCCTTCCCCCGCCGGTCTCCGCGGTGCATCCACCCGTGGGCGTGAGCCGGCCCACGGCCCGTGACGGAAGCCTCCACCGCCGTTCATCCCGCGTTCATCGAGCGACCCGGAGACGTCCACCTCGGCTCCCTACCGTCGGTGCCCGTTGGCTCCGCGCTGCCCGGCAGATGGCTCCGGGCGCACCCGTCGAAAGGCCACTGCCGTGAGACTCAGCACCAGGCCGCGCGCCGCCGTCCTCTCGACCGCGCTCGCCGGCACGCTCGCGCTGACCGCGTGCGGCGCCGCGAACGAGGAGGCTGCCGGTGAGAGCGGCATCAGCGCCGCCGGTGACTCCGGGCAGCTGGACGGCACCATCGCCGGTGCCGGCTCCAGTGCGATGCAGGCTGCGATGCAGGGCTGGCGAGCCGGTTACTCGAATGTGCAGCCGGGCGTGACCGTGAACTACGACCCGGTGGGCTCCGGCGGTGGTCGCGAGCAGTTCCTGGCGGGCGGCACCGACTTCGCCGGCTCCGACGCGGCCCTCGACGAGGAGGAGCTCGCCCAGGCCGAGGAGCGCTGCAACGGCTCCGGGGTCTTCGAGCTGCCGAACTACATCTCGCCGATCGCGGTCGTCCACAACCTCGAGGGCGTCGACCAGCTCAACCTCTCCCCCGAGGTGCTCGCCGGCATCTTCGACCAGCAGATCACCAACTGGAACGACCCGGCGATCGCCGCCGACAACCCCGGCGTCGCCCTGCCCGACCTGGCCATCACCCCGGTGAACCGCTCCGACGAGTCGGGCACCACGGAGAACTTCACCGAGTACCTGGCCGCCGCGGCCGGCGAGGCGTGGCCGTACGAGCCCAGCGGCGACTGGCCGGTCGCCGGCGGTGAGGCCGCCCAGGGCACCTCCGGCGTGGTCAGCGCGGTCAGCGCGGGCATCGGCACCATCGGCTACGCCGACCTCTCCCAGGCCGGCGACCTGGGAGTGGCCGCCATCGGCGTCGGCGAGGAGTTCGTCACCCCCACCCCCGAGGCCGCGGCCGCGGTGGTCGAGAACTCCGAGCGTCTCGAGGGCCGGGACGAGTACGACTTCGCCATCGAGGTGAACCGGGACACCGCCGAGTCCGGCAACTACCCGATCGTGCTGGTCAGCTACCACATCGGCTGCGTCCGGTACGACGACCGGCAGACCGCCGACCTCGTGGCCGACTTCATGGGCTATGTGATCAGCGAGGAGGGTCAGCAGGCCGCCGCCGAGGCGTCCGGATCCGCGCCGATCTCCGACGCGCTGCGCGAGCAGGCCCAGACCGCGGTGGACGCGATCTCCGCCGGCTGAGCAGACAATGACCGGCAGCGGCCCGGGGCGCCCCACGGCACCCCGGGCCGTCGGCCGCCCGGCCGCGGGCGGTCCCTGAACCCTCCGCGAGTCCCCACGTCCGGCCCACACCCCACGGAGCAACGGTGAGCAGCACCAGGACCACACCCCCGTCCCCTCCCGGGACCGGACGGTCGGTCCGCCGTCCCGGCGACCGGGTCTTCGCCGGGACCGCCAAGGGCGCCGGCATCCTCATCCTCGTCATCCTCGCCGGGGTCACCGCGTTCCTCCTCGTCGAGGCGTTCCCCGCGCTCATCGCGCCGGCCGAGGAGATCCCGGGGGACGGCGGCCTGGTCTCCTACATCGCCCCGCTGGTCTTCGGCACCCTGCTCGCCGCGGTCATCGCGCTGTTGGTGGCCACCCCGCTGGCCGTGGCCATCGCCCTGTTCATCGGCTACTACGCTCCCCGGCGGCTGGCCCAGGTGCTCGGCTACCTGGTCGACCTGCTGGCCGCGATCCCGAGCATCGTCTACGGCTTCTGGGGCATCTTCTGGCTCGCGCCCAAGCTGGTGCCGCTCTACGAGTGGCTCGAGCGCAACCTCGGCTTCATCCCGCTGTTCGCCGGCCCCGCCTCCACCACGGGGCGGACCATGCTGACCGTCGGGCTCGTCCTCGCCGTGATGATCCTGCCGATCATCAGCGCCATCTCCCGGGAGGTCTTCCTGCAGGTGCCCAGCCTGCACCGCGAGGCGGCGCTGGCCCTCGGGGCCACCCGCTGGGAGATGATCCGCATGGCCGTCTTCCCCTACGGCCGCTCCGGCGTCGTCGGCGGCGCCATGCTCGGCCTCGGCCGGGCGCTCGGCGAGACCATGGCCGTCGCCATCGTGCTGTCGGTCTCCGGCGGCATCACGTTCAACCTGATCAGCAGCGGCAACCCGTCGACGATCGCGGCGAACATCGCCCTGGAGTTCCCCGAGTCCTCGGGCCTGGACATCAACACGCTGATCGCCAGCGGGCTGGCGCTGTTCGTCATCACCTTCGCGGTCAACATGCTGGCCCGGGCCATCGTCAACCGCCGCGCCGACTTCTCCGGAGCCAACTGATGACCCAGACCTCCACGGCGCCGGTCGCCTCGGGCAGCAGCGCGCCCCCGCCTCGCGGTCGCGAGCGCGCCGGGCGCCTGGCCCGTTGGGTGCCCTGGGCCTGCTTCGCCGGCGCGGCTGTCCTGGTCGGGCTGCTCTGGCCGGTGCTCGACCTGAACATCGCGCTCGTCGTCCTCTACACCGTCGTCCTCGGGACGCTGGCCGTCTACGCGCTCGCCCGGGCCGTGGAGGGCCCCCGCCGGGCCACCGACCGGTTGGTGACCTGTCTGGTGGTCAGCGCCTTCGGCGTGGCGATGGTGCCGCTGTTCTCGCTGGTCTGGGAGGTGGTCAGCCGCGGCATCGAGCGTCTGGACGTCGAGTTCTTCAGCTACTCGCTGGTCGGGATCATCGGTGAGGGCGGCGGCGCCTACCACGCCATCCTGGGCACCCTGGTCATCACCGCGCTGACCACGTTGATCTCGGTGCCGATCGGTCTGATGACCGCGATCTTCCTGGTCGAGTACGCCACCGGACGGCTGAAGCGGGCGATCACCTTCCTCGTCGACGTCATGACCGGCATCCCGTCGATCGTCGCCGGCCTGTTCGCCTACGCCCTGTTCGCGCTCTTCCTGGGCCCGGGCATCCGGCTCGGCATCATCGGGGCGGTCGCCCTCTCGGTGCTGATGATCCCGGTCGTCGTCCGGTCGGCCGAGGAGGTGCTCAAGCTCGTGCCGAACGAGCTCCGCGAGGCCTCCTACGCCCTCGGGGTGCCCAAGTGGCGGACGATCGTCAAGGTCGTCATCCCGACCGCGATCGCCGGCCTGGGCACCGGCGTCACCCTGGCGATCGCCCGGGTGGTCGGCGAGACCGCCCCGCTGCTGATCACCCTCGGCATCACCAACGCGACCAACCTCGACCCGTTCGAGGGCCGCATGGCCACGCTGCCGGTCTTCGCCTACTACCAGCTGACCCAGCCGGGCGTGCCGCCGGAGTTCGCCACCGACCGGGCCTGGACGGCGGCCCTCGTGCTCATCATGCTGGTGATGGGGCTCAACGTCGTCGCCCGGCTCATCAGTCGCTTCTTCGCTCCCAAGACCGGTCGCTGACCGGGCAACCCTGGAGGACCTGCAGTGGCCAAGCGCATCGACGTGTCCGACCTCGACATCTACTACGGCAACTTCCTGGCGGTCGAGGGCGTCAACGTCTCGATCGAGCCGCGCAGCATCACCGCCCTGATCGGCCCCTCGGGCTGCGGGAAGTCGACCTTCCTGCGCTCGCTCAACCGGATGCACGAGGTGATCCCCGGCGCCCGCGTCGAGGGAAAGGTCGTCATGGACGGCGTCGACCTCTACGGCTCCGACGTCGACCCGGTCGACGTCCGCCGGCAGGTCGGCATGGTGTTCCAGCGGCCCAACCCGTTCCCGACGATGTCGATCTACGACAACGTCGCCGCCGGCATGCGGCTCAACAGCAAGAAGATGCGCAAGTCCGAGCTCGACGACCTGGTGGAGCGTTCGCTGCGCGGCGCGAACCTGTGGAACGAGGTCAAGGACCGGCTGGACCGCCCCGGCGCCGGCCTCTCCGGCGGTCAGCAGCAGCGGCTGTGCATCGCCCGCGCCATCGCCGTCGAGCCCGACGTGCTGCTGATGGACGAGCCGTGCTCGGCGCTGGACCCGATCTCCACGCTGGCGATCGAGGACCTGATGACCGAGCTCAAGGAGCGGTTCACCATCGTCATCGTCACCCACAACATGCAGCAGGCGGCGCGGGTGAGCGAGCAGACCGGCTTCTTCAACCTCAGCGGGGTGGGCCAGCCCGGCCGGCTGATCGAGTTCAACCCGACCGAGAAGATCTTCAGCAACCCCGACCAGAAGGCGACCGAGGACTACATCTCCGGCCGCTTCGGCTGACGAAGGACCCCGTTCTCCCCACCCCTCGCAAGCTCGGGGCGGTGCCCTGGAGGGTGGCCGCCCCTGCCCCGCCCGGTTCCCGCGACTGTGCAGAAAGCGTGGTCTCCGGGCTGGCGGACACCACGCTGAGCGCCCAATCAGTGGGCTCGGCTGTGCTCAGCAGGCGATCGGCTCGGGGGCCGACACGGCGGACGGCGCGGAGGGGGCCTCGGGCGCGGGCGTCTCGGCGGCCGGGGGCGGGCCCACGACGACCGGGACGACGCTGGAGTAGCCGGGGCCGAGCACGAGCTGCACGGCACCGCCGGTCGCGTCACTGGGCTGGAGCACCGCGCCGGGGATGGCGGCGGCGACCGTGCGGGCCTGTTCCTCGGCGCCGGCGCCGTACCGGACGAGGGTCCCGCTCACCACGCCGAGCTCGTTGCCGACCTGGCTCACCCCGAAGCCCTGGGCGCGCAGCAGGTCGGCCACGGTGGCGGCCAGACCGTTGGTCGCGGTGCCGTTGAGCACCTCGACGGTGATGTCCGCGGGGGCGGCGGTCAGCGGCTGCGGCGCCGGTGGGGTGACGGGCTGCTCGGCGGCGGCCGGCGCGGGCGCCGCGGCCACGGCCGGGTCGGCGGCCTCCGGTGCGGTCAGCTCCTCGGGCAGCCGACCCCGCTCGATCACCTCGTCGAACAGCGAGCGGGTGGCCGCGGCGTCGAGCAGCACGTGGGCCTGCTCGCTGCCGGCCGGCACGTAGCCGACCTGCGCCACCGGGAGGCCGATGCGCTGCACCGCGTTCCCGGAGAGGTCACCGAGCGTGCCGGCGAAGGTGCGCAGGTCCCCCAGGGTGGCCTCCTCGTCGACGGTGAGGGCGTCGGAGGCACGGGTGAGGAAGCGGGTGAGGGTGACGGGGTTCCCGAGCGTCCCCGCGGACATCGCCGTCCGCAGGGTGGAGGTGAGCACCAGCTGCGCGCGCTCGGCGACCGCCTCCCCGGTGACGTCGGCGCCCGCGTCACCGGGAGTGAGGTAGCTCGTGGTGCGCTCCCCGGACAGCCGGCTGGCGCCGGCCGGGAGCGGATCGGCCGAGGCGGCGACCGCCGGCGACGGCGCGGGCAGACAGACCGACACACCTCCGAGGGCGTCGACCATGCCGGGCAGCCGGGCGAGGTCCACGCCCAGGTAGTGGTCGACCCGCAGCCCGGAGAGCTGCTGCACCGCGCGAACCGTGCACGCCGGCCCGCCTTCCAGCAGTGAAGCGGCGAAGGACTCGGTCACCGCCTCGCGAACCTCACCGTCGGGGCGGATGCAGGACGGCGTGTCGACCAGCGCGGTCGGCGGGATGCTCACCAGGACCGCCCGCTGCTCGTCGGGGCTGACGTGCGCCAGCAAGGTGGCCACCGACCCCGGTCCCTCCTCCCCCGGCAGCCCCGTGCCGACGACCAGGTAGGTCGCCGCGCCCTCCTGCAGCGCGGGAGCGAGCACCTCCGGACCGTCGGGCGTCAGCGCGTCCACCCGCTGGATGCTGTGGTCCACGTAGAAGTACAGGCCCAGGTGGTAGGCGAGGACCACGCCGACGAGGACCACCAGGCCCGTGGCCGCGCGGACCAGCCGCCGGCGGCCGGGACTCCGTGCGGCGCGGCGGGCGGCCCTCCGCTCACGAGGCGAGGGCGGCGCCAGCCGGGTCGCGCCGGCGAGCGGGG
>NZ_SPQN01000159.1 GCF_004571065.1 Geodermatophilus sp. DF01-2 | reverse complement strand
AGCGCGAGCAGCTCACCGCGGCGCTGGCCGACGCCGCGGGGGTGCCCGCGGTCGCCTCCGCCGTCGAGCGGTCGGTGCGCCGCAGCGGGGCGGCGGCCACCGGCTGGCCGGTCGTGCGCTGGACCCGGAAGCTGCGCCCCGACCCGCTGGAGCGACTGCACCTGGGCGCCGGGGACGAGGGCATGGCGCAGGACCCGGCGCGCGCGGGCAGGGCGCAGGACCCGGCGCGCGCGGGCAGGGTCGTGGCCCGGACCTCGCTGCCGGCCGCCGGGGCGGTGCAGCAGGCCGGGGTGACCCGTGCGGTGCGCACCGCACGGGAGGCCGCGGGCGACGGGCTGCCGCAGGCCTGGCGGGACGAGCTGCGGCGCACCGTCGAGGTGCCGGAGGAGCGGCTGGCCGACCGGCTGGACCGCGCCGTCGCGTGCACCGACCTCGGCTCGCAGCGCACGCCGCTGTGGCAGCGCGGGGTCGGCGGCCTGCAGTGGCTGCTCATGCTCGTCGCGCTGGTCGGGGCGCTGTGGCTGCTCGCGCTGGTGGCCCTCGGCTTCTTCCAGCTCGACGGGATCGTCCCGCTGCCCCGCGTGGAGGGCCTGCCGCTGCCGACCCTGCTGCTGGTCGGCGGCCTGCTGGCCGGGGCGCTGCTGGCGCTGGTGGCCCGGCCGCTGGTGGGCGTGCGGGCCCGCCGGCGGGCGCGGCGGGCGGGGCAGCGGCTGCACGCGGCGGTCGACGTGGTCGCGCAGGAGGAGGTGCTCGCCCCGATGGCCGAGGTCCGCGAGGACCACGACCGCTTCTGCGCGGCCGTCAGCAGAGCCCGGAGGTAGCGGCGAGGGGACGGCACCGCGGTGAGGTGCTGTCCCCGGTCGCCGCCGACTCTTGCGCTGTTCCACGCGGTCTTGCGCTCGTGCAGGACCGCAAGAGCAGGTGGAACGGCGCAGGAGTCAGGAAGCCCGCAGCACATCGCCCGCAGACGCGGAGGGCTTGGGCCGGTGGGCGGGCTCACCGCTCACGTCAGTCGGGGCGGCGTTCTCCGGCGCGGGGCTCGGGGACCTGTCCGGTCTCCAGCGGTGTGAGCCCGTTGGGGAGCAGCGCCCAGACGTGCTTGCGGCCGGGGCGGCACTCCCAGCCGTAGCCGGTGGAGAGCTGGGCGACCAGGTGCAGCCCCATGCCCCCCAGCGCCGGGTCGCGGTCGAGGGCGGGCACCGGGGGCCGGTCGGGCGCCTCGTCGCTGAGGTCGAGCAGCCAGCCGTCGGTGCCCGCGACGACGAGGGCGCGCACCGCGCCGCCGCCGTGCCGCAGCGCGTTGGACGCCAGCTCCTCGAAGACCAGCAACAGCCCGTCCCGGGCGTCGTCGGTGGACGCCGAGCAGACCGACGGGTGGGCGATCCGCGCCCGCAGGTCGGCCCGGACCCGGGAGACGACGTGCATCGCCTCGAGCTGCCAGTGCCACACGTCGCCGGGGACGGAGGGGACAGGCGCGTGCGGCCATGGCTCGTGGCCCAAGGCATCCTCCTCCGCCGTCGCTGGGCGTTGGGGCCGGGTGGACCTCCGGCCGGCACCCCATCCTGACCGAAAGGCTCCGTTCCCGCACCGGTGGGTCCTGCGGCGAGGTGCCCGGCCCCCGGGTGGACCCCGGCCGCGGCGCCGTGCTGCGGGCCGCGACATGCGTACCGAGCAGCGCCGGCCGGACTGCACCGCACGGGTGCTCGAGGTCGGCGTCCTCGGCCCGCTGTCGCCCTCCTGTCCCACCAGGGCCAGGCCGGCACCGGTCTCAGGCGGCTGCCCGGGCCAGCGCCTCGAGCCGGCTGACCAGGAACCCCACCGCCGCGGTGCTGTCCACCGTCTCGGCGACCTCCACCGCGGTGGGGGACGCCGAGACGGTCCGCCGGTCCACCAGCGTCTGCCCGCGGCCGGCGCCGAGGGTCGTGTCCACGACGACGTCCCGCCGGGCCGTGCCCAGCGTGCCCGGCACGATCGCCTCGGTCAGGGCCAGCGCGTCGTGCAGGACGACGCCGGTGGTGCCGTAGGCGGTGCGGGCGTGGTCGACGTACTGCTGCAGGACGGCCGCGGCGCTCTCCCCGACCGGGCCGGCCGCGGCGAAGCGGGCGATGCCGTCCTCGTCGAGGACCGTGGGCAGGGTGACGTCGAGGCCGACCAGCACGGTCGGCATCCCGGAGCCCAGCACCCGTTGTGCGGCCTCCGGATCGGCCCACACGTTGAACTCCGCGGCGGCCGTGACGTTGCCGCCGCGCGCGGCCGAGCCACCCATGAGCACCAGCCGGCCGATCCGGTCGGCGGCCTCCGGGTAGGTCGCCAGCAGCAGCGCGATGTTGGTCCACGGGCCGATCGCGGCCACGGTCACCGGCCTCTCCGAGGCCAGCAGCAGCTCGGCGATCGCCACCACCGCCGGGCGGGGGTCGAGCTGCGCCGGGGACGCCTCCAGCTGCACCCCGCCCAGGCCGCTGTCGCCGTGCACGTGGCCGGCCCGCTCGGGCTGCCGGTACACCAGCGAGTCGCGGGCGCCGACGGCCACCGGGACGTCGGAGCGCCCGGCCAGGTGCAGCACCCGCAGCGCGTTGTCGGTCGTCTGCGCCAGCTCGACGTTGCCGTGCACCGTGGTGACCAGACGCAGGTCGACCTCCGGGCTGGCCAGCGCCAGCAGGATCGCCAGCGCGTCGTCGATGCCCGGGTCGGTGTCGATCACGAGCGGTGTCGGGTCGGCCACGCGGCCATCCTGCCAGTCGGCCGTGGCCCTCTCCGCGGCCCGGGACGGCGCCCCGTCCCGGGGGGACCCGCCACCCGAACCCCCCGACACGCCGGGCGCGTCGAGCCGTGTCCCGGGGTGACCGACCCCCTGGTCAGCGCCTTCCACGCTCGGGACGACACGGCTTGTCGACAAGTGATCGTCGCCTGGACGGGGTCACCGCCCGCTGCGTGGACCTCCCGCAACGGTTGGGTCACGCGGCCCTCGGAACGTGTCCCGGAAGGGGGTCGCGGGGCGCCGTCGTCCCTACCGTTCTCCTCGTCCGCGGCACCTTCCCCGGCTGCGGCACCACCTACAGGAGGACGTCATGGCGAACGACCGGGCACTCGCCCACCGCCCGTCGCGCGTGGCGGACGACCTGACCCTCAGCGGCCTGCTCGACGTCCTGGACCGGGCGGAGCCGCTGCCGCCGCGCGGCAGGCCCCGCCCGAGGCGCGCGGCCGTGCACCGGTCCGGTGCGGCCCGGCGACCGGTCGCCGTCCGGCCGATCCCCCTCCCGTCGTCGGCCCACTCCCGCCGCAGGAGCCCCCAGAGGTCCAGCGGCCCCACCAGCAGTCGCAGCGCCGGGTCGTGCA
>NZ_SPQN01000158.1 GCF_004571065.1 Geodermatophilus sp. DF01-2 | reverse complement strand
CCCGCCCCGGCACCCGTCCCCGCGGCCACGCCGGCTCCGCCGACCGAGTCGCTGCGGACCCGCCGTTCGCGGCTGCTGCTGGCTGCCGCCGCGTCCCTGGTCGTCGGGGTCGGCATCGGGGCGGGCGCGGTGGCCCTCGGCACGGGGGAGGACGACGGCATCGCCGTGGCCGCGGCCGCGCTCGACCCGCTCGCGGGCAGCGACGCCACCGGCGAGGCCCGGGTGGTGGAGCGCGACGACGGCACGCTGGTGCTCGAGGTCGACCTCCGCGCCGCCGACCCGGACGGCGGGTTCTACGAGGTCTGGCTGCTCGACGAGGCAGGGGAGGACCTCCTCTCGCTCGGCGTCGTCCGCGGTGGCGGGGAGGTGGCGCTGACGCTGCCGCCGGGCCTGGACCTGGACGAGTACCCGATCGTCGACGTCTCCGTCGAGCCGCTGGACGGCGACCCGGGGCACTCCGGGGTCTCGGTCGCCCGGGGCACGCTGGAGAGCTGACCGCCGGCGGGGCGTCTCCTCAGGCACGGGCGGGCCCGGCGGCCGCGGCGGTGCCGGCGAGCCACCGGCACGTCTTCAGGCGAGAGAGTGAGGTGTACCCGGCGCCGAAGTCGTCGATGGCGACACCGATGCCCATGCCGCGCAGCTCGCGCAGCGGGTCCGTGGCACGCTCGGCGTCGACCATCGTCGCGGTCTCGTGACCTCGACCTCCAGCGCGGAGCCGGGAGCCGTCGGCGGCCGGTCGCCTCCCTTGCCCCCATCGAGGCACGCGACGGGGAGCGGCTCGCCTAGCGTGGGGCCGTGACGATGCTCGGACCCGCCCTCGTCCACGAGGACCTCGGTGCCTCCTGGCGCTCGGCCCGGCCCCGCCCGGCCGGCCGGCACCTGGACAGCGCCGCGTGCAGCCGGCAGAGCCACCGGGTGCTCGAGGCCGTCGCCCACCACGCGCGGCACGAGGCCGAGCTCGGCGGGTACGTGGCCGAGGCGACCGCGGAGGACCTGCTGCAGCAGGGCCGCTCGGTCATCGGCGGCCTGGTGGGGATGGCCGCGGCCGACGTGGTGTTCGTGGAGTCCGCGCAGGCCGCGCTGGTCACGCTGCTGGCCGCCTGGGGGTTGCCGGCCGGGGCCCGGGTGGCCTGCCTGCCGGGCGAGTACGCGCCGAACGCCGCCCAGCTGCGCGCGGCGGGCCTGGGAGTGGAGCCGCTGCCGGTCGACGGCCTCGGCTGCGCCGACCTCGAGGGCGTGGCGCGGTTGCTGGCCACCGATCCGCCGCGGCTGGTGCACCTGACGCACATCGGCAGCCACCGCGGCGTCGTCCAGCCGGCCGCCGAGATGGCGTCGCTCTGCCGGGCGGCCGGGGTGCCGCTGGTGCTCGACGCCGCCCAGTCCCTGGCCCACGTCGACACCGACGTGGGCGCCGACGTCGTCTACTCGACCTCGCGCAAGTGGCTGGCCGGGCCCCGCGGGGTCGGCCTGCTGTGCGTGCGGCCCGCGGTCGCCGCCGAGCTGACCCCGGTACTGCCGGCGCCGGACGACGTCCCGCCCCTGCGTGCCCTCGAGTCCGGGGAGGCGCACGTGGCCGGGCGGGTCGGGCTGGTGCTGGCCGTGGGCGAGCACGTGGCGGCGGGGCCGGCTCGGGTCCGGGAGCGGCTGGCCGCGCTCGGCCGCGCCGCCCGCGAGGTGCTGGAGGGCACCGCCGGCTGGCGGGTGGTGGAACCGCTCGACGCACCGACCGCCACCACGACCCTGCGTCCGCCGAACGGCGTCGACGTCGTCACCACGCGGGCCCGGCTGCTCACCGAGCACGGCATCGTGACCACGGCGATCGGGCCCCAACGTGCGCCGGGCGAGATGACCGGACCGGTGCTGCGCGTCTCCCCGCACCTGGACGCCACCTTCGACGACCTCGAGGCCCTCGCCACCGCCCTCTGACCCGCGAGGTGGCGAACCGGATCGCGGCGGAGACCCGGCGGCGCCAGGCTCGGCGACCGGCGCGAGCCCGCTGCCCAGGACCATGGTGGACGACCGGCCGCGCGCCGCGCCCAGCCGCCGCACCTCGTCGAGGGACGGCCACACACCCGTATGCCGGCCAGACCCGGTCGGTCGGCCAGCCGGCGCCAGCGAGGCGGTCCAGCCGAGCGGCGGCTGGAGGTGGCCGGGCAGAGGGCCTTTCCGTCCTGTGTCTCGCACGGGCGGGTGTGCGGCCGGACGTCGAGGCGCTCGGCGGGGCCCGGTGCGTCAGCGCGGGCAGAACCGGCTGAACGGCGAGCAGAGCGACCGGAGTCGGCCAGGACCTCGCCGTCGTCCTGCACGACGGAGGCCAGGGGCAGGCCACCGTCCCTCCGCCAGCGACATCGAGCCCCGCGTCCTGCCCCGTTCGTGTCGGCGGCGGAATGCTGCGCCACCAGGTCACTCGACCGGCTCGATGTCGAAGTTCGCGGCGCCGTCCTCCACCGAGGTGACGGTGATCCGCAGCGCGATCTCCTCGCCGGTGTCCGGGTCCGTGGCGGTGCACTCGGTGGTCGCGGCGACCTCGGCGTCGAGGTCGCCGGGGCACGAGATGTCGGCCGCGACACCGAACTCGGACTCGATCGTGGTGGCCACCTGGACCTCCAGCTCACCCTGCTCGATGGCCTGGCCGCAGGCGGCGAGGCAGAGTCCCAGGACGGGCGCCGACGCGAGCAGGGCCAGACGGCCGGGACGGGACACGAGGACTCCTCGGGCGGGCGCGAATCGGCCCCGACCCTAGTGGGCGGACCCGGCGTCCTTCCCCGGTTCTCCTCGGCCGCGGCGAACCCGTCGTCGACCGCGACGATCGACCCACCCGACGCGCGGCTCGACAGGTCCGGCAGGCGGATGGGGTCGCTTCTCGGGCTGCTCGGGCTCGGATCGAGGCGCGCGGGTCACTCCGGCACGGGGTGGGTAGGACAGCTGGCGTCCGCGACCGACTGAGGAGGACCCGTGTCCGAACCCACCGACGACCCGCGCGAGCGCGCCCGCCAGAACGTCGAGCAACTCCCCGCGGAGACCGCCCTCGGCAACGCCGACCCCGCCGGCGGCGTGCAGGACGATCCGGAGGTGCTCGACCAGGCCGCCCGCGAGGAGGGCGAGCAGCAGGCCTGACGACCAGGTCGAGTCACCGGCCCGGCGGAGGGAAAGGGCCCGGCCGCACGCACCCGTACGACGACTCGACCGGAGGGGCCCATGCTGCGCGGGGAGCCCTGAGGGGTCGGCCGGCGCTCCTGTCCGGAAAGCCCCTGCACGCGCTGGACATGCATGAAGGGCCCTCACCGGGTGGTGAGGGCCCTTCATGGAATGGTTGTCCGGCGGCGTCCTACTCTCCCACCCCGTCTCCGGGGCAGTACCATCGGCGCTGAGAGGCTTAGCTTCCGGGTTCGGA
>NZ_SPQN01000157.1 GCF_004571065.1 Geodermatophilus sp. DF01-2 | reverse complement strand
GCCCGCGGTCGCCGCGGACGACGCGCGCTGCGCGGCCCCGGGCTGCGCGAGCGGCGCCGGCAGCAGACCCGCGCCGCCATCGTCGACGCCGCCGCCGAGCTGTTCGCCGAGCGCGGCTTCGACGCGGTCAGCGTCGTGGAGATCGCGCAGCGGGCCGGCGTGGTCGAGAAGACCGTGTTCAACCACTTCCCGGTCAAGGAGGGGCTGGTCTTCGAGGCCGACCCGCCGATGCGTGCCGCCCTGCTCGAGGCGGTGCGCAGTCGCCCGGCCGGCGAGTCGGTGACCGCCGCGGCCGGTACCTTCGTCGTCCGGGCGATGAGCGGGCTCGGCGCTCCGGAGGCCGCCGCCGGCGTGGCCGAGATGGCCCGTGTCATCCGCGGCAGCCGCACGCTGCAGGTGCGCGAACGGGAGATCCTCGGCGAGCTGACCACCGCGCTGGCCGGGCTCATCGCCGAGGAGACCCGCTCGGAGCCCGGCGAGCTGGCACCGTGGCTGGCCGCGCACGCGGTGCTCGGCCTCTACGCCGCGCTGCTCGAGCTGGCCCGCGACCGGGTGCTCGCCGGGGTGACCGGCCCCGAGCTCTCCGCCGAGCTGCGCGCCCGAGGTGAACGGGGCCTGGCCCTGCTGCAGTTCGGCCTCGCCGGGTACGCCAAGCGGAGGTGAGGTGAGGTGACGGCCGTCAGGCCGCCACGGCTGTGACACGGTCGTCCTGCCGGACAACACCCAACTGGAGCCGCCCTACGAGGCGGCTCGAGGAGTGGGGGCCGGATGCCTCCGCGACGAGGGCCGGGATGGGCTCAGCGCAGCCGGGGGACGGCACGTGGTCGCGGTGTCGGCCGGTAGGCCGACGATGTCACAGCTGCAGGGCCCGGAGCAGCTGGAGTGCGCGGTCCCCGGGGATGTCCGGGTCCTGGGTGAAGAGCACGACGGCGACCATGTACTCGTCCTTCCCCGCCCAGCCCCGGCCCTCGGCGCACAGCCGCCGGATGTGGTCGCGGACCTTGGGCTCGCTGCTGTACGGGCCGTAGTCCAGGCCCATGGCCAGGAAGTTGGCGACCCGGTAGCCGAGGTCCCCGGCGGTGCGGACGGTCGTCTCCGGATCGGCGTAGCTCGGCACCGCCGTGATCACGTTGCGATATCCGGCCTTGAGCAGCTGCAGGACCAGGTCGTTGCCGTACACCCCGCCCCACAGCTCGGGCATGAGGATGTCGCGGTCGGGCGCCGGGAGGTAGGGCGGGTTCGCGATCACCGTGGCCACCGGTGGGGTGGCAGCGGAGTCGGCGTCGTGGAAGAAGTCCCCGAGCTCGACGGTATACCGGTCGGCGACCCCGCGGGCGGCGATGTTCTCCCGGGCCTTTCCCACCGAAGGTTGGCTGATGTCGACGCTGTGGACCCGCAGTCCGGGCAGCCCGGCGACCACGTCGGCGATGGCCGTGGCGTCACCGGTACCGAACTCGACGACGCCCTCGTGCGCCCAGCCCAGCTGCTCGCGGTACTGCTGCAGGAGGACCCGCACGGAGAATGCGTAGTGCGCCGACTCGTCGGCGGAGGAGAAACTACTCATCGGGCGGCACCGGACAGCAGGGAGCAGGACGGAGGTCGCGCGTCAGCAGCGGTGCGGCGGCGGTAGGGCACGATCCGGCCCTACCCGGCGCATCGCCTCGTCACTCGCTGGACGCGGCGCCCGTCCCCTCACGCAGCACTGCGTGCGGTCGCCGCCACGGCGAGCAGCTCCCGCGCGTGCGCCTGGGCGGTGTCGCTGTCGGTCAGCCCGGAGAGCATGCGGGCCAGCTCGCGCACCCGGTCCTCGCCGTCGACGGCGCGGATGTCGGTGGCGGTCACGCCCGCACCGGTGTCCGGGGCCTTGTCGACGACCAGGTGGGTGTCGGCGAACGCGGCGACCTGCGCCAGGTGGGTGACGACGACGACCTGGTGGGCGCGGGCCAGCCGGGCCAGCCGCCGGCCGATCTCCCCGGCGGCCTGCCCGCCGACCCCGGCGTCGACCTCGTCGAAGACCATGACCGGCACCGGGTCGGCACCGGCGAAGACGACCTCGATGGCGAGCATCACCCGGGAGAGCTCACCGCCGGAGGCTCCCTTGTGCACCGGCCGCGGCGGGGCACCGGGATGGGCGGCCATGAGCAACGCCACCTCGTCGATGCCCTCGGGCCCCGGCGTACCCGGATCGCTGTCGATCGAAAAGGAGACGTGGGCGCTCTTCATCGCCAGCCCGGCCAGCTCCCGGCCCACCTCGGCGGCGAACCCGTCGGCGGCCGCCCGACGTCCCGCCGAGACCTGGGCGCCGAGGTCGTCGACCTCGGCCCGAGCGGCGTCGCGGGCGGCCTCGATCGCCTCGAGCGCCTCGTCGGAGACGTCGAGCTCGCCCAGGCGGCGGCGGGCGTCCTCCGCCCACGCCAGCACGCCGCCGACCCCGTCCCCCACGTCGGCGTACTTGCGCACCAGGGCGGTGATCGCCGCCCGGCGGTCCATCACCTCGGCCAGCCGGGCGGGGTCGGCATCCAGGTCGGCGACGTAGGTGGCCAGCTGGCCGGCGACGTCGGAGACCACGGCGACGGCGTCGGCGAGGTCCTGGGCGAGCATCACCAGGGTCGGGTCGTCGGAGGCGGCCAACGCCCGCTCGGCGATGGCCAGGGCGGCCCCGGCGTCCTGCGGCAGGTCGTCGCCGAGGTCGCCGGTGACGTCGCCGACCAACGCCGTACGGGCCTCGTCGGCGGCGGCGCGCAGCGCGTCGGCGTCGCTGAGCCGCCGCGCCTGGGTGTCGAGCTCCTCGTCCTCGCCGGGCTGCGGGGCGACCGTCTCGATCTCCTCCAACCCGTGCCGGAGGACGTCGGCGGCCTGGGCCAGCTCCCGGGCCTGGCCACGGCGGCGCTCGAGGTCGCCGGCCAGCTGCCGCCAGCGGGCGTGGGCCTCGCGGTAGCGGTCGAGAAGCTCCAGGTGGGCCGCGCCGGCGTAGCGGTCCAGGGCCCGGCGCTGCTCGGCCGGGCGGGACAGCCGCAGCTGGTCGCTCTGCCCGTGCACCGCCAGCAGGCCCTCGGCCAGCTCGGCGACGACACCGACCGGGACGCTGCGCCCGCCCAGGTGCGCGCGCGAACGCCCCTCGGCGCTGACCGTACGGGCCAGGATCAGCGTGCCGTCGTCGTCCGGGTCGGCGCCGGCGTCGGCCGCCCGCTCCCAGACCGGTGAGTCGGCGGGGAGGACCAGCCGCCCCTCGACGCCGGCCCGCCCGTTGGCGCGCACCCGCCCGGGGTCGGCACGGCCGCCGAAGAGCAGCGTCAGGCCGGTGACGACCATCGTCTTGCCCGCACCGGTCTCGCCGGTGACCACGGTCAGGCCCTCGCCGAGCTCGAGGGTGACGTCGTCGATGGCGCCGAGCCCGCGGATGCGCAGCTCGGTCAGCCGGCCGTGCCGGGGATCGCCGTCGGCCCCTGCCGGCCGGCGGGCCGTCTCGCCGGCGACCCCCTCGGCGGACCGCGCCTCGGCCGGCTGTGCCTGCCCGGCCCGAGATC
>NZ_SPQN01000156.1 GCF_004571065.1 Geodermatophilus sp. DF01-2 | reverse complement strand
GTCCAGGCCCCAGCGTCAGACTGAGCTACGGGATCGTGTCCCAGGCGGGAGACCGACGTCGGCGGGCGACCCGGCCACATTTTCACGCCTGCCAGGCGTCACCGATAGGGACAGGAAGACTGAGCTGGCGAAGGGTGGGGAGGACGGGGTCCTTCGACCTGAAGGGTGGCCGGCGCGGACTACCGTCGGCGAAGCCGCCGCTCCCCGTCGTCCCCGGAGGTCCCATGCCTCAGCCGGTCACCGCCAGCGGCACCCGCGAGGTGCCCTCCGAGCGGCGCCGGGTGTGGGAGGCGCTCGCCGTCCTCGCCCCCTACTGCGCGGTCTGCGACGTCTCCTACGTCGTGGCCGGCCGCGGAGCACCCGGGCGCGGCACCCGGTTCGCCTGCGTGCCCGGTCGTCTCGGCGACGGCGCGGAGCCGCCGGCCGGGGCGCCGCAGGGCGAGATCGTCGAGTGGGTCCCGCGGGAGCGGGTCACCACCCGGCTGCGGCTCACCCCGGAGACCTGGACGACGACGATCGAGCTCGCCGACGCCGGGCCCGGTGCCACGCGGGTGACCATCACCGTCAGCCACGAGCCGCGCTCCGACGGGCGGCTGACCCGGCGGGTGGCCCAGCGGCTGATGCGCGGCGGTGTACGGGAGATGGTGCAGCGCACCGTCGACGGCGAGCTGGACCGGCTCCCCGCCCACGTCGGGCAGCTGCCCACGGCCTGACCCCATCCGCTCGGGAACGCGCAGGTGTGCCGCGGGCGACACGTGTGTCGGGGTGATCTTGCGGGTACCGGCCAGGCCGATCGGGGACGCCGCCTGGAGCGTCCCCGCGGGCGCAAGGAGGAACACCGTGTTCCAGATCCTCGGTCTCATCGTGGTCGGGCTGATCATCGGGGCCCTGGCCCGGCTCATCACGCCCGGCAAGCAGCGGATGAGCATCCTCGCCACCATGCTCCTGGGCGTCGTGGGCGCCGTCATCGGCGGGCTCATCGCCGACTGGCTCGGCGTCGGCGAGATCTTCGAGCTCAACTTCTGGGGCTTCGTGTTCGCCGTCATCGCCGCCCTGCTGCTCGTCGGCTTCGCCGAGGGGCTCTCCGGCCGCAACCGCCGCGCCGTCCGCTGACCTCCCCCCGGGGGGCTCAGAGCTCGACGGAGTCCCCCGGGGCCAGCCGGCTGAACGGGGTCGGTGTCCCCGGCCCCCGCTCGCCCAGCAGGCCCCCGACGATGCCCAGGCCGGGCTCGTTGAGCAGCCCGTCGTGGATGGCGTAGGCCTGATCGGCGTCCACGGCGCGCACGTAGTCGATCAGCTCAGCGGTCTTCGACCACGGGGCGTGCATCGGCAGCAGCAGGGTGGTCACCGGCTCGCCGGGCACCGTCAGGGCGTCGCCCGGGTGGAAGACGCTGCCGCCGACCAGGAAGCCGACGTTGCCCACCCGCGGGATCTCCGGGTGGATGACCGCGTGCAGCTCCCCGTGGACGGTGACGTCGAACCCGGCCACGGTGAGCGCGTCGCCGTCGCCGACCACGTGCACCCGGCCCGCCGCGCCGTCGAGCTGGTCGGCCACCGAGCCGTTGGTCCACACCTCCAGGGCGGGGTCGGCGTCGAGCGCCGCGCGGAGGACGTCGGGCGCGAAGTGGTCCGAGTGCTCGTGGGTCACCAGGACCGCGGTCGCGCCCTCCAGCACCCCGGGGTCGGTGAACACGCCGGGGTCGATGACGAGCCGCCGGTCCTCCTCGCCGAGGACGACGCAGGCATGGCCGTGCTTGGTCAGCTCCATGACCGCATCCTGCCCCGGCCCCGCCGGGTCCGCTGGGCCCACGGCCGGGTGTACCGGCTCACCCCTTCGGGGGACGACGCCGTCGTGGCCCATGTCCCGCGGGGGCGCGCATGCCGACGACTGTGCCCATGAGCAGCCCCATCGTCGCCGCCACGCTCGTGGCCGCCCGCAGCCGCGCCCACGGCCCGACCGCCGCGCTGTGGCACGCCGTCGAGCTGCACCGCCCGACCGTCGAGGTCGACGGAGCCTGCGAGCTCACCGTCTGCGGCGCGCTGGCCCGCATCGACGTGGAGCAGCCCTGGCCGACGCCGGCCCGCGACGTCTGCCCCGCCTGCGTCACCCTCACCCGCTGACGCGGAGTCGCTCGAGCGCGGAAACCGTCACCGAGCGACTCCGCTCGGGTCTCAGGCGCCCTCGGCGAGCTCCGCGCGCAGCCGCGCCAGGAGGTCCGACCGGGTGCCCGCGCCCAACCGCTGACGCATCCGGGAGACGTGGTGCTCCACCGTCTTGGCGGAGATGTAGAGCCGTCCCCCGATCTCGCGGTAGGTCTGCCCGGCCACGACCAACCGGGCCACCTCCCGCTCCCGGTCGCTGAGCGCCCCGGTCGCCGCCGCGGGCACCGGCGGCCCGTCCCCGGCCGGCCGCGGCGCCGGCGTCGTCGAGGCGGCCTCGCACCCGGCACTGTCTGCGAGCGACCGGGCACAGCCGAGCAGCACCGAGCGGGCCCGCGGGTCCGTGGCCCGCGCCGCCGCCTGCCCGGCCAGCCGCGACCCGTCCCAACCGAGCCCCACCGCGGTCAGCTGCTCGGCCGCGGACACCACGCCGTCGGTGTCGACGTCCCCCGACAGCACCTGCAGCCAGCTGCGCCCGGCACGCGCCAGGGTGGCCGCGTAGGGGCTGGTCCGCGCAGCCGCCACCAGCGCCGCCGCGTGCGGCCGCAACCCGTCCGGGTCGTCGGCCAGGATCGCCGCCTGGGCGCCGCTCCAGTGCAGCGGGCTCGCCCACAGCGGTGGGTCGCCCAGCCGCGCCAGCAGCGCCTGCGCCTCGGCGAGGTACGGGCGCAGCCGATCGCCGTCCCGCAGCTTCGCCGCCGCCACCACCAGCTCGCCCAGCGGCAGCAGGGTGAACAGGTCCACCGGGTGGCGGACCACCGCCTCCCGCGCCCGTACCCAGGCCCGGACCAGCGCCGGCACGTCGCTGCTGCGCCGGGCCAGCCCCACCTCGAGCGCCTGCAGGACGACGTCGTCGCGCGGCTCCAGCGGTCCGCCGTCCTCCTGCGCCCGGTCCATGTGCTCCCGCGCCTGCGACATCCGGCCGGCCAGCATCGCGATCCACGCCAGCAGCAGCCGGTGCCGGCGCCGGCAGGGCGGGCCACCGAGGTCGGCACCCACGGCCCGCTGCAGCACCGACTCGGCCACCCCCAGCTCCCCGCTGTGGAGGGCGACCAGTGCGGCCAGCGCCGCCGGCGAGTCCACCAGCAGCGCGGTCCGGCCCACCGGCTCCAGCAGCGCGGCCGCGCGGGTCAGCGTCGAGAGCGCGGCGGCGATGTCGGCGGCGGCGTCCTCCCCGGTGCGGAGCGACTGCACGATCCCCTGCGCGGTCAGCTCCTCGCTCACCGACAGGACCGTCGGCAGCCCCCGGGCGGTGCGGGCGGTCTCGAGGGCCGCGGCCGCCGCGTCCGGCTCTCCGGTCGCCAGCAGCGCCAGCGCCGCCGACCCTGCCCGCTCGGCGCCGGCCAGCCGGCACAGCTCGGCGGCGCGCGACAGCAGCCCTCGCTGCGCCAGCACGGCTGCGGTCACCCCGGCCTGCGACCCGGTGAACGACCGCGCCTCGTAGCCGTGGGTGTTGATCGCGATGGCCAGCAGGGCCATGGAGATGCGCTCGCCCGCGGTGAGCAGCATGTCGAGCTCGCGGCCGGGCG
>NZ_SPQN01000155.1 GCF_004571065.1 Geodermatophilus sp. DF01-2 | reverse complement strand
AGGTCCAGGCCCCAGCGTCAGACTGAGCTACGGGATCGTGTCCCAGGCGGGAGACCGACGTCGGCGGGCGACCCGGCCACATTTTCACGCCTGCCAGGCGTCACCGATAGGGACAGGAAGACTGAGCGGAGTCGCTCGAGCGCGGAAACCGTCACCCAGCGACTCCACAGACCAGCGCGGTGGGGGCGCCGGCCACCTTTGTGACGACGACGGTCGCCGTCCCCGCGCCCGGGCCGCGCAGTTGCCGGGCGAGGGTCTCCGGCTCGATCGCCGAGCCGCGCTTCTTCACCACCACCCGGCCGACGCCGCGGGCCCGCAGCAGCGTCTTCAACCGCTTGAGGTTGAACGGCAGCACCTCGTCGACCCGGTACGAGGCCACCCACGGGGAGCCGGTCGGGGCGTCGGAGGTCAGGTAGGCGATCGTCGGGTCGACCAGCGTCGCGCCGAGGTCGGCGGCGACCAGCGACACCAGACCGGAGCGGATCACCGCCGGGTCGGGCTCGTGCAGCCAGCCGCCCACCGGGCCGGACGGCGCAGGCCCCGGGTCGGCGTCCGCGGTCAGCTCCAGCACCGCGTCGTCACCGACCAGGGACGCCCGTCGCCACGTCGTCGACAGCCCGCGCCCCCACAGCAGGGCCTCGACGATCGAGCCGCCGACCGACACCCACTCGGCCTCGACGCCGGCCGGCACGCGGTCGTGGTCGAGCCCCGGCGCCACCTTGACCACCGAGACCGGCACCCGGTCCAGCAGCGTGGTCACCGTCGACCACGGTGGCGACCAGCGGTCGGGGTCGAGCTGCCGCCGTCCGCCGGCGCGCCGGGCGGGGTCCAGGACGGCGGCGCCACACCCGGCGACCTCCCCGCCGCGCGCGGCGGCGACCAGCTCGACGACGTCCCCGGCCACCACCCACACCTCGTCGGCCAGGCCGAGGGCCGCGACGTTGGCGGCGGTCAGCTCCCGGGCCACCGGGTCCCGGTCGACCGCCAGCACCCGGGCGCCGGCGCGGGCGAGCGCGACGGTGTCGGTGCCGGAGGCGCAACCGAGGTCCGCGGCGCTGTCCTGTCCGCCGGCCAGCAGCCGTGCCGCGCGCCGTGCGGACAGCTCGGGCCGGCCGGCCTGCTCGAGGGTGTCGGCGGTCAGGAAGAGGACGTCGGCGTCGGCGCCGAAGACCGGGCGGGCCCGCGCGCGCGCCCGCGCCAGCTCCCAGGCCGGACCGGCGTGGTCTGCGCCGACCTCCGCCCGTAGCCGGCCCAGCCCGGTCAGCAGGTCGGCGCCCTCGGCGAGCAGCGCGGCCGCGCGGGCCACGCCCGCCGTCCCCTCGGGGGTGCGCAGCCAGCGGAGCTGCGCGAGCGCGTCGTCGGCCACGCAGGACAGCGTGGCGTACGGGCCGGTCCCGGGACCCGGGGACCCGGTTGAGCGGTTGGCACTCTCGTAGGTAGAGTGCCAACCGACACGGGCAACGAGTGCCTGATCCCCGCGACGGCAGGCCCTCGGCACCGTGCCACAGCATCAGTTCCCACTCACCAGCCGTCCGACACCGAAGGGGGCGTCACCGACGTGACGACCGCTACCAAGGTCAACATCAAGCCGCTGGAGGACCGTGTCGTGGTCCAGGCCAACGAGGCCGAGACCACCACCGCCTCCGGCCTGGTCATCCCGGACACCGCCAAGGAGAAGCCGCAGGAGGGCACGGTCGTGGCCGTGGGCCCCGGTCGCATCGACGACAACGGCAACCGTGTCCCGCTCGACGTCAGCGTCGGTGACGTGGTCGTCTACTCCAAGTACGGCGGCACCGAGGTCAAGTACGGCGGCGAGGAGTACCTCGTGCTCTCCGCCCGCGACCTGCTCGCCGTCGTGGAGAAGTAAGAGGACCCCGTCCTCCCCACCCCTCGCAAGCTCGGGGCGGGCCCCTGGACGGGGCCGGTTCCAGCGCCTGCGACGGGGCCGTTCCAGCACGTCACCAGACCGCCCCGGCGACCCGAACTGACCGGGTCCCGGGGCGGTCGTCGTTCGAGCTCGCACCCACCCGACCCACCCGTCCCTGATCGGAAGGGCCCATGGCCAAGATCATCAAGTTCAACGAGGACGCCCGCCGTTCGCTCGAGCGCGGTGTGGACAAGCTCGCCGACGCGGTCAAGGTGACCCTCGGCCCACGCGGACGCAACGTCGTCCTCGACAAGAAGTTCGGCGCGCCGACGATCACCAACGACGGCGTGACCATCGCCCGCGAGGTCGAGCTCGAGGACCCGTACGAGAACCTCGGCGCCCAGCTGGCCAAGAACGTCGCGACCAAGACCAACGACGTCGCCGGCGACGGCACCACCACCGCCACCGTGCTCGCCCAGGCGCTCGTGCACGAGGGCATGCGCAACGTCGCCGCCGGCGCCAGCCCGACGGCCCTGGGCGCCGGCATGCGCGCCGCCGTCGACGCGGTCTCGAAGGCCCTGGACGAGGCCGCCATCCCGGTCTCCGACCAGCAGGCCATCGCCGGCGTCGCCACCATCTCCGCGCAGGACGCCGAGGTCGGTGACCTCATCGGTCAGGCCATGGAGAAGGTCGGCAAGGACGGCGTCATCACGGTCGAGGAGAGCACCACGCTCTCCACCGAGCTCGACGTGACCGAGGGTGTGCAGTTCGACAAGGGCTACCTCTCGCCCTACTTCGTCACCGACTCCGAGGCGATGGAGGCCGTCCTCGAAGACGCCCTCGTGCTGCTGGTCCAGGGCAAGATCAGCGCGCTGGCCGACCTGCTGCCCCTCCTGGAGCGGGTTCTCTCCACCGGCGGCCGCCCCCTGCTGATCGTCGCCGAGGACGTCGAGGGTGAGGCCCTGTCCACCCTCGTCGTCAACTCGATCCGCAGGACGATCAAGGTCGTCGCGGTCAAGTCGCCCTACTTCGGCGACCGTCGCAAGGCGTTCATGACCGACCTCGCCGTGGTCACCGGCGGCCAGGTGGTCAGCGAGGACGTCGGCCTCAAGCTCGACCAGGTCGGCCTCGAGGTGCTCGGCACTGCGCGCCGGGTCACCGTCACCAAGGACGCCACCACGATCGTCGACGGCGGCGGCACCGGTGAGGCGATCGGCGACCGGGTCGCGCAAATCCGTCGCGAGATCGAGGCGACCGACTCCGACTGGGACCGCGAGAAGCTGCAGGAGCGGCTGGCCAAGCTCGCCGGCGGCATCGGCGTCATCCGCGTCGGGGCGGCGACCGAGGTCGAGATGAAGGAGAAGAAGCACCGCATCGAGGACGCCATCGCCGCCACCCGCGCCGCGGTGGAGGAGGGCGTCGTCGCCGGTGGCGGCTCGGCGCTGGTGCACGCGGCCGCGGCCGTCGACTCCCTCGACCTCTCCGGCGACGAGCTGACCGGCGCCCGCGTGGTCCGGCGGGCGCTGGACGCCCCGCTCGTGCGGATCGCCGGCAATGCGGGGTTCGAGGGCCAGGTCGTGGTGGCCAAGGTCCGCGAGGCCGGTGCCGGTCAGGGCTTCAACGCCGCGACCGGCGAGTACGGCGACCTGGCCGCGCAGGGCGTCATCGACCCGGTCAAGGTCACCAAGGCCGCGCTGGGCAACGCCGTCTCGATCGCTGCGATGGTGCTCACCACCGACTCCGCCGTCGTCGAGGCTCCCGAGGAGGAGCACGACCACGCCGGCGCCGGGCACCACACCCACGGCCACTCGCACGGCCACGGGCACAGCCACTGAGGCTTGCGCTCCCTGATGATCAGCTGAACTGATCGAGCCTGTCGCAGAGACCTGTGGTGAGGCCGGGCGACCGAAGGCGCGGCGTGCTCGGCCCAGGGTGCTGGAGGCCGGTGGTCGGGCGCTCGCGGGCCGGTTGCCTGACCGGGAACGGTGGC
>NZ_SPQN01000154.1 GCF_004571065.1 Geodermatophilus sp. DF01-2 | reverse complement strand
TGCGGCCGGTGTGCGCGCACGGCTCGAGGGTGACGACGACGGTGCCGCCGCGGGCCCGCTCGCCGGCCCGGGCCAGTGCGCGGACCTCCGCGTGCGGCCCGCCGGGTGGTGCGGTCGCGCCCTCCCCCACCGGTGTCCCGTCGGCGGCCAGCACCACCGCGCCCACCGGCGGGTTGGGGCTGGTGGTGCCGAGGACGGCGGCCCCGAGCTCGCGCGCCCGGGCCATTCCCCGCAGCTCGGCCTCGGAGACGGTCACCCCTGCCGCGCCGCGGCGGCCTGCGCCCGCAGGGCGGCGATGGCGCGCGCCGGATCGTCCGCGCCGTAGACGGCGGAGCCCGCGACGAAGACGTCGGCGCCGGCCGCGGCGGCCTGCTCGATGGTGTCGGCGTTGATGCCGCCGTCCACCTCGACGAAGAGGGTGAGGTGCCCGGTGTCGACCAGCTCCCGCGCGCGGCGCACCTTGGGCAGCGTCTCGGCGATGAACTCCTGGCCGCCGAAACCGGGCTCGACGGTCATGATCAGCAGGGTGTCGAACTCCGGGAGGACGTCGAGGTAGCCCTCCAGCGGGGTGCCCGGCTTGACCGCCAGCCCGGCCAGGGCGCCGGCGGCGCGCAGGTCTCGGGCGACCGCGCGCGGGTCGGCGCAGGCCTCGGCGTGCACGGTGACGTTGCGGGCGCCGGCCTCGGCGTAGCCCGGCGCCCAGCGCGCGGGGTCCTCGATCATCAGATGACAGTCCAGCGGCACCGGGCTGGCCGCCCGCACCGCCTGCATCACCGGCAGGCCGAAGGTCAGGTTCGGCACGAAGTGCGCGTCCATGACGTCGAAGTGCAGCCAGTCGGCGTCGGCGACCCGCTGCGCCTCCTCGGCCAGCCGGGCGAAGTCCGCCGACAGGAGGCTGGGCGCGATGAGAGGGCTGCTCGGCACGTCCGCCGAGTGTAGGCGGGGCGTGATCACCCCCTGGCGCAGGAGCGGCGGAGCCAGAGGTCCCCGCCCACTGCGGCCAGCGCGGCGACGGCGGCGGCTCCGGCGGGACGGGCACCGCCGGCTCGATCCGGATGTCCTCCCCGGAGGGCTGCGCGGGCCGGTCACCTCGGCCCCTGGTGGTCGTCGCCGACCCGCCCGGGTTCTCGGCCGGGCCTCGGAGTTCCCGGACCGTGGCGGCGGTGTCGCCGTCCGTGCAACTCTTCGGGCGCGGCGGCGCAAGAGGGCCGGTGAACGCCGCACCGTGACGCGAACAACCCGATCCGGAACCCGCCCTCCCTATGGTGCTCGGCGTGGGCCGGGGCGCACGGCGGGCGGCAGGGCACCGGACGAGGCGACGCACCTCGGTCGCCGCTCCGGTCGCCTGGTTCACGTGTGCCGGGCTCGCGGTGACGCTCGCCCTCGCGTTGCTGACCGGGGTGCTGGCCCGCCGAGCGGGCCTCGAGCAGGGCACGCGGGCGTTCGAGGACCTGGCCCGGGTCACCGCCGCGACGCTGACCCCGGCGCTCGACAGCCGGCCGGGGCTACCACCCGACCCGCCCGACGACATGCGGACCCACGTCGCGGCGCTGGTGACGGCCGGCCCGGTCGTCGCGGTCCGGGTGCGCTCCAGCAGCGGGCAGGTCCTCTGGGCCGACGACCGCAGCGTCGTCGGCCGAGTCGCCCCGCTGCCGGCAGGGGCGCGTCGTGCGCTGCAGTCCGGCACGGTCGCCTCGCTCGTGGCCGAGCCCGGGGACCGGCACGTGGTCCCGGGCCGCAGCAGCGGCCGGGTGCTCGTGGCCTACGTGGCCGTGCGCGACCTGCACGGCGCCCCGCTGCTGGTCGAGTTCCACGAGAGCTACTCCGTGGTGACCGACCTCGCGGAGCGCACCTGGCTGCGCTTCGCCCCGGCCGCGCTCGGCGCCCTGGCACTGCTGCAGGTGCTGCAGGTCCCGCTCGCCTGGCGGCTGGCCTCCCGGCTGCGGCGCTCCCAGCAGGCCGAGGACGCTCTGCTCCAGGCGGCCGTCGACGCCTCGGACGCGGAGCGGCGCCGGATCGCCGGAGACGTGCACGACCACGCCGTCCAAGACCTCACCGCCCTGGCCTTCGAGCTCGACGCCGCGCAGATGCGCGGCTCACCCCGCAGCCCGGAGGACGCCGAGCTGCTGGGGCGGACCTCGCAGGCGGTGCGGCAGATCGTCGAGGACCTCCGGTCGCTGCTGGTGGCGCTGATCCCGGCCCGGGGCAGCTTCCGGGGCGGGCTGCTGCCGGCGCTGCGGGTGCTGGCCCAGGAGCTCGACCGGTCCGGGATCCGGGTGACCGTGCGGGCCGACGACGCCCGGGACCTCCCCGGGCCGACGGCCGCGCTGCTCTACCGCTGCGCCCAGGAGGCGCTGCGCAACGTCGCCACGCACAGCCGGGCGACCTCGGTCGAGGTCGCCGTCACGCGCCACGAGGGGGTCGCCACGATGGTCATCGAGGACGACGGGCACGGCTTCGACGAGAGCCGCCTGACCGAGCGCGGCGCAGCCGGCCACGTCGGCCTCCGGGCGCTGGGCGAGCTGCTGGTCGACGCGGGTGGCTCCCTCGCGTTGGCCAGCGCCCCAGGGAAGGGCACCCGCCTGGTGACGACCGTGCCGCTGGCCGCCGCCGCGTCGCTGACGACGAGAGCCGCGCGGTGATCCGGGTACTGGTGGTCGACGACCACGCCGTCGTCCGGCGGGGCATCTCCAGCCTGCTGGCCGCCGCCGAGGGCCTGGAGTGCGTCGGTGCGGCCGGGGACGGGCACAGCGCCCTGGACCTGGTCGAGCAGCTCGACCCCGACGTCGTGCTGCTCGACCTGTCCATGCCGGGGTGCGACGGCATCACGGTCATCCGGTCGCTGCGCGAGCGGGGCCGGACGGTTCCCGTGCTGGTGCTGACCTCTTTCGGCGAACCCGACCTGGTGCTGCCCGCGCTGACCGCCGGTGCCGACGGCTACCTGCTCAAGTACCAGGACGGCGAGTCGATCCTCGAGGCGGTGCGGTGCATCGCCGCGGGCGGGGCCCCCGTCGACCCGATGGTGACCACGGCCGTGCTCGCCGACCTGCGCGACCGCGGCCAGGGCGACCTGCTCACCGACCGCGAGAAGGAGGTGCTCGAACTGGTCCGCCAGGGGCTGCCCAACAAGGTGATCGCGCGGCGACTGCGGATCAGCGAGGCCACGGTGAAGACCCACGTCACCCGGATCCTGCAGCGCATCGGCGTCGCCGACCGCACGCAGGCGGCGCTGTGGGCCGAACGCCGCATCCGGCCGGCGCCCCACCCCCGCAGGTCGAGGGGATGAGCCGCGGCACGGGCCGGCACCGGCCCCGGGGCGCCGCGGAGGCGGCCGTCGACGTGCAGCAGCGACCGGTCCTGCTGCACTACGCCGCGACCGGGCGGCCGCCGCCGCGGCGGTGGTCGGAGCGGCTCGCGCTGGTGGCCGGGGCGCTCGCCGTCCTGGCCGCCATCGGAACGGCCACCCTCACCGGTGCGTGGGCCGGCTTCTCGCTGCTGGGCCCGTCGGTCGCACCGGCCCGGCCTGCGACGGAGCAGGTGGCGGAGGACGACGGGACCGAGCCCGGCGGCCCGCGCGCGAACCCGCCGGCAGCCGCAACCTCGCTGGAGGACCGGGAGCGCCACCCGGACGCGGCGGGTCCGCAGCGACCCGCCGTCCCCACCCTGGAGCAGCGCTCCGACGCGTCCTCCGCCGCCGAGTCTTCCCCCGCCGAGTCTTCCCCCGCCGTGCCCTCCCCCGCCGTGCCCTCCCCCGCCGATCCGCCCGCCGGCTCCCGGTCCGCGGCACCTCCCGCCACCGGGCAGCCCGAGGACGTGCAGGCCGACGCGCCCCCGCGGCGTGGGCCCACCACCGCCCCGGAAACACTGCCGCCGCAGGAACCGGCCGCCCGTGCACCCGTGAGAGAGGACCCGGTCGCGGGAAGCCCGGCGCCGGAGGACCCGGCGCCGGAGGACCCGGCGCCGGAGGACCCGGCGCCGGAGGACCCGGCGCCGGAGAGCCCGGCGCCGGAGACGCCGGACGCCGGGTCGCCGGCCGG
>NZ_SPQN01000153.1 GCF_004571065.1 Geodermatophilus sp. DF01-2 | reverse complement strand
TGCCCAGCCTCGCCCACCGGGTCGCCCGCCAGGCCCTCGCCGACGGTGCTCCCGTGCTCGTCCAGGTGCCGCGGGCCGGGTACGCGCCCGGGCTGGCCTGCGACCGGTGCCGGGCGCCGGCCCGCTGTGCGGTCTGCTCCGGGCCGCTGGGCATCGCGCCCACGCCCGGCCCGGGCGGGTCGCGGGTGCCGGCCTGCCGCTGGTGCGCCCGCCCGGCGGCCATCTTCGACTGCCCGTACTGCTCCGGCACCAAGCTGCGCGCCTCCGTCGTCGGCGCCGCCCGCACCGCCGAGGAGTTGGGCCGGGCCTTTCCCGGGGCAGCGGTGCGGGTCTCCGGCCGCGGCTCGGGCGTGCTCGCCGCGGTGCCCCCCGGTCCGGCGCTGGTCGTGGCCACACCGGGTGCCGAGCCGGTCGCCGAGACGGGCTACGGTGCGGCGCTGCTGCTGGACTCCTGGGCGCTGCTCGGCCGGGCCGACCTGCGGGCCGGGGAGGAGACGCTGCGCCGCTGGATGAACGCCGCCGCCCTGGTCCGGTCGGCGTCGGCGGGCGGGCAGGTGGTCGTCGCCGCCGACGCCGCCCACCCCGTCGTCCAGGCGCTGGTGCGCTGGGACCCCGGCTGGCTGGCCGCCCGCGAGCTCGCCGACCGCCGGGAGCTCGGCTTCCCGCCGGCCACCCGGATGGCGGCGCTGTCGGGCTCGGCGCCGGCGCTGGCCGACTTCCTGGAGGCAGCCCGGCTGCCCGCAGACGCCGACCTGCTGGGCCCGGTGCCCGAGCCGCCGCGCCCTGGGCAGGATGGGGAGCGGGAGCGCTACCTGGTGCGGGTGCCGCGCGCCCAGGGCGCAGCGCTGGCGCACGCGCTGGCCGAGGTGCAGGGCGTGCGCAGCGCGAAGAAGGCGCCCGAGCACGTCCGGGTGCAGCTGGACCCGCTGGACCTCGTCTGAGCGGCCCGACGGCGCCGTCTCCCGCGCCGCCTAGGATCGACCGGTGAGCGTGACCCCCATCCGGCTGCTGGGCGACCCCGTGCTGCGCACGCCCGCCGCCCCGGTCGTCGACTTCGACCGGGAGCTGCGCCGGCTGGTCGCCGACCTGACCGAGACGATGTTCGCCGCCGGCGGAGCGGGGCTGGCCGCCCCGCAGATCGGCGTCGGGCTGCGGGTGTTCACCTGGTACGTCGACGGCGAGGTGGGCCACCTGGTCAACCCCGAGGTGGCACCGGTCGGGGAGGAGACCGAGGAGGGCCCCGAGGGCTGCCTGTCCATCCCCGGGTTCACGTTCGACTGCCGGCGCCACCTCCGTGTGGCCGCGACCGGCTTCGACGTCTTCGGTGAGCCGGTCCGGGTCGAGGGCTCGTACCTGCTGGCCCGCGCGGTGCAGCACGAGGTCGACCACCTCGACGGGGTCCTCTTCGTCGACCGGCTGGACGCCGAGGCCCGCACCGCCGCCCTGGCCGCGATCGCCGAGGCCGAGTGGACCGGCGCCGGGGCGTGGGTGCCGCGGGTGGAGGTGAGCCCCCACTGAGGCTGCTCTTCGCCGGGACGCCGGACGTCGCCGTCCCCTCGCTGGAACTCCTGCTGGCCTCCGACCACGAGCTGGTGGCCGTCCTGACCCGGCCCGACGCCCGCTCGGGACGCGGTCGCCGGGTCAGCCGTTCCCCGGTCGCCGAGCGCGCCGACGCCGCCGGCGTGCCGGTGCTGCAGCCGCGCTCACCACGGGAGCCGGAGTTCCTCGAGCGGCTCGCCGAGCTGGCCGTCGACTGCGTACCCGTGGTGGCCTACGGCGCGCTGGTGCCGCGGGCGGCCCTCGACCTGCCGCGGCACGGCTGGGTCAACCTGCACTTCTCGCTGCTGCCGGCCTGGCGGGGCGCGGCGCCCGTCCAGCACGCGGTCATGGCCGGCGACGAGGTCACCGGCGCCGCCACCTTCCGGCTGGAGGCGGGCCTGGACACCGGGCCGGTCTACGGGGTGGTCACCGAGCCGGTGGCGCCCCGGGACACCGCCGGGGACCTGCTGGCCCGGCTCGCGGTCAGCGGCGCGCGGCTGCTGCTGGCCACGCTCGACGGCATCGCGTCCGGCACGCTGCAGCCGCAGCCGCAGCCGACGGAGGGGGTCAGCCTGGCGCCGCGGATCGAGCCGGCCGACGCCCGCGTCGACTGGGCGCTCCCGGCCTACGTGGTCGACCGCCGGATCCGCGGGGTCACCCCGGCTCCGGGGGCGTGGACCACGTGGCGCGGCGACCGGCTGCGGCTGGGTCCGGTCGAGCCGCTGCCGTCGTCGCTCGGGCTGGCGCCCGGCGAGCTGTCGGTGGGTCCGACCGGCGTGCTGGTCGGCACCGGCCGCGGCGCCGTCCGGCTCGGCGAGGTGCAGCCGGCGGGCAGGCGGATGCTGCCCGCCGCCGACTGGGTTCGCGGGGCGCGACCGGTGCCGGGCGAGCGGCTCGGCGAGCAGGAGGCCTCGTGAGCGCCCCCCGCCGCGGCAACCGCCGCCCGCCGTCCCGCCGCCATCGGCCGGTGCTCGACGGCGCGCGGCTGACCGCCTTCGACGTCCTCGACGGCGTCACCGGCCGCGGCGCCTACGCCAACCTGCTGCTGCCGCAGCTGCTGCGCGAACGCGCCGCCGACCTCGGGGAGCGGGACGCCGCCTTCGCCACCCAGCTGGCCTACGGCACGCTGCGGGCCACGGGGACGCTGGACGCCGTGCTGGCTCCGCTGGTCTCCCGGCCGCTGGAGGAGCTCGACCCGCGAGTGCTCGACCTGCTGCGGCTGGGCGCGTACCAGGTGCTGGACCTGCGGGTGCCCGCGCACGCCGCCGTCGACACGACCGTGGCGCTCACCCGGGCGATCGTCGGCACCGGCGCCTCCGGCCTGGTGAACGCGGTACTGCGCAAGGTCGCCGCGGGCGGCGACCGGGCGGCGTGGCTCGACCGGCTCGACGGGGACGCCGACCAGCGGCTGGCGCTGGCCACCGACCACCCGCGCTGGATCGTCGAGGCGTGGCAAGAGGCGTTGGACGACCCGGCCGAGCTGGAACCCGCGCTGCTGGCCGACGACGCCGCCCCCGAGGTGCACCTGGTCGCCCGCCGGGTGCCCCGCGAGCAGCTGGTCGAGGAGTCCGGCGGACGGCCGGGCCCCTGGTCGCCGTACGCCGTCCGGCTCGGTGGCGGGGACCCGGCGCGGGTGCCGGCGGTGCGGGCGGGCGCGGCCGCGGTGCAGGACGAGGGCAGCCAGCTCGCCGCGCTGCTGCTCACCCGCGCGCCGCTCGACGGCCCGGACGCCGCGTGGCTGGACGTGTGCGCCGGCCCCGGCGGCAAGGCCGGGCTGCTCGCGGCGGTGCGGCCCGCGGGGGTGCGGCTGACCGCGGCCGACCGGGCGCCGCACCGGGCCGAGCTGGTCCGGCAGGCGCTGCGCGGCGAGGACGACGTCGAGGTGCTGGTCGCCGACGGGCGGACACCGCCGTGGGCGCCCGGCTCCTTCGACCGGGTGCTGCTCGACGCCCCGTGCACCGGTCTCGGGGCGCTGCGCCGCCGGCCCGAGGTGCGCTGGCGACGCACGCCCGACGACGTGCCGCCCCTGGTGGAGCTGCAGACGGCGCTGCTGGACAGCGCGCTGACCTCGGTGCGGCCCGGCGGCGTGGTCGCCTACGTGACCTGCTCTCCGCACGCCGGCGAGACGGTCGCCGTGGCCGATGCCGCGGCCGGCCGGGACGACGTCGAGGTGCTGCCCGTCGCCCCGCTGTTCCCGGAGGTCCGGGGGATGGCGCGGGGGGAGTACGGGCAGCTGTGGCCGCACCGGCACGGCACCGACGCCATGTTCATGGCGCTGCTCCGCCGGACCTGCTGAGCTGCTCGGATCCCGTCCCCGGATGCCGGCGCCGTGCTGGTCTCCGCGGCGGGGTCGCCGTCACGCCGCCCGTCCTCGTCGCCGTCCTCGTCGCCGTCCTCGTCGCCGTCAGGGTCGTCGTTGTCGCCGTCGTGGTCGTCATCGTGGTCGTCGTGGCCGTCATCGTGGTCGTCGCCGGACCGCGGCGGGGTCAGGGGTGCGGCGGGCGATCCGGGGGCCGGCGGCATCCCCGTGCCCGGGGCCGGCCCGGCGTCCGGCGTCGGGCGGCTGCTGGGGGTCGGGCCGGCCGGCG
>NZ_SPQN01000152.1 GCF_004571065.1 Geodermatophilus sp. DF01-2 | reverse complement strand
CCGGCGGGGGAGGCGCGTAGGCGCCGGGGTCGGCCGCGCCGGCCGGGCGGGTGGCCCGCCGGCGCGGGCGGGCGATGACCGCGGTGGGCTCCGGGGAGCTGAACTGGGCGCCGAAGCGGAAACCCGGGAGCTCCTCGGGCTCGGGCTCTGGCTCGGCGGTTCCCTCGTCCTGGGCGGCCTCCTCGCCCGCGGCCGCGTCCTCACCGGCCTCGGCCTCGGTGGCCTCCACGCCCTCCGGCACGGCGGCCGGGTCGAGGCCCTCGTCGGCCGCGCCGGCGGTGGTCTGTGCCGCGTCGTCAGAGGTGGGAGTGGTGTCGTCGTTCTGGTCGGCCACGAGTGGCTCGCCTCCTGTGTGGTGCTCCCGGGCGCCGATCGCGTCGACTGGCGGCCGCGCAGGAGCACGGGTTGGGCGGGTCGGGCCCCCGCGCCGGGTGCGGCGGCAGGCTCGACTCGCGAAGTCTGTGGTGCGGCGCCCGGGCGAGGAGTTGCCGCGGCCGGGAGCCGGTGTGCGGGTGGAGCAGGTCGTCGGTGGTGCGAGGTCTCGGGGTGCGTCACGTCTGGCAGCCGTGTCGCGCGACGGCGTGCAGCCCCGGGCCCACCGGTCAGACCGCCGCGTGCTCCCCCTGGCAGCGGGTGCGCGCCGCACGGTCAGGACCGAGCGGGTCGGCCACGGTCCCGCTGTCGTCGAGCCGGCCCTGCGCCTCACGCACGGCCCGAGGGGGCGACGGCGGGCGCAGGTCGGCGACGGCAGCCAGAGCGGCCAACACGTCGTCGGGTCGAACGGCGGGCGTCACCTGCCGGACGACCATGTGCAGTATGGCACAACCTGCCTCCCCGGCCGCCGACGCGCTGGGCACAGCCGCCCGCGCGTCGACGTCCCGGAGGCCGTTCTTGGTGCGCTTGGCGACGGTGACCACGTCGGCGGCCAGGAACGCCTCGACGGCCGGCGCCAGCTCGGCGACCGGCACGCCCGGCAGCTCGACGCGCCACACCGCGGCGTCGATCCGGTCGGCCAGCGAGCCCGCGCCCTCGGCCGCCTCCACGCACTCGAGGACGTCGATCCCCGGGGGCAGCGACGCGTCCAGCGCGGCGCGCACCTCCTCCGGGTCGCGCCGCTCGGCCAGGCCGATCTCCACGTACTCGGCCTCGCTGGCCGACCCGGTGGGCGCGGCGCCCACGTAGGAGATCTTCGGGTGCGGCGTGAAGCCTGCGGAGAACGCCATCGGCACCCGCGCCCGGCGCAGCGCGCGCTCCAGGGCACGGGCCAGGTCGCGGTGCGAGGCGAAGCGCAGCGGCCCGCGCTTGGCGTAGCGCAGCCGCAGCCTCTGGACGGTGGGCGGTGGCGGCGGGCCCTGGGGCTGGCGGGCCACTAACGGCCGACGACCGTGAGCGGGAGCAGGCTGCGCCCGGTCGGCCCGATCTGGATCTCGGTGCCGTTGGTCGGGCAGACGCCGCAGTCGTAGCAGGGGGTCCACCGGCAGTCGGCGACCTCCTCCTCGCTGAGCGCGTCCTGCCAGTCGTCCCAGAGCCATTCCTTGTCCAGCCCGGAGTCCAGGTGGTCCCAGGGCAGGACCTCGTCCTGGCCGCGCTCGCGGGTGGTGAACCAGTCGAGGTCGACGCCGAGCGGCGCCAGTTCCTCGGCCGCGGCGGCGGTCCAGCGCTCGTAGGAGAAGTGCTCGCTCCAGCCGTCGAACCGGCCGCCCTCGCGCCAGACCCGCTCGATGACCCGGCCGACCCGGCGGTCGCCGCGGGACAGCAGGCCCTCGACGATGCCGGGCTTGCCGTCGTGGTAGCGCAGGCCGATCGAGCGGCCGACGCGGCGGTCGGCGTTGATGGCCTGCCGGAGGAGCCGGAGCCGGGAGTCGATCGTCTCGGCGCCGGCCTGCCCGGCCCACTGGAACGGTGTGTGCGGCTTGGGCACGAACCCGCCGATCGAGACGGTGCAGCGGATGTCCTTGCGGCCGCTGGCCTCCCGGCCGGCGCGGATGACCTCGACCGCGAGCTCGGCGATCTCCAGCACGTCCTCGTCGGTCTCGGTCGGCAGACCGCACATGAAGTAGAGCTTCACCTGCTGCCAGCCGTTGGCGTAGGCGGTGGTGACGGTGCGGACCAGGTCCTCCTTGGACACCGTCTTGTTGATCACCCGGCGGATCCGCTCGCTGCCGCCCTCGGGGGCGAAGGTGAGCCCGGAGCGGCGGCCGTTGCGGGACAGCTCGTTGGCCAGGGTGACGTTGAACGCGTCGACACGGGTGGAGGGCAGGGAGAGGCCGGTATTGGTGCCCTCGTACCGGTCGGCGAGCTCCTTGGCGACCTGGCCGATCTCGGAGTGGTCGGCGCTGGACAGCGACAGCAGCCCGACCTCCTCGTAGCCGGTCGCCTTCAGCCCCTGGTCGACCATCGAGCCGATGCCGGTGATCGTCCGCTCGCGCACCGGACGAGTGATCATCCCGGCCTGGCAGAACCGGCAGCCGCGGGTGCAACCGCGGAAGATCTCCACGCTCATCCGCTCGTGCACCGATTCCGCGAGCGGCACGAGCGGCGTCTTCGGGTAGGGCCACTCGTCGAGGTCCATCACGGTGCGCTTGCCGACCCGGGCGGGGACGTCGTCCCGCGTGCGCGTGACGGCCGCGATCGCGCCGTCCGGGGCGTAGGACACCGCGTAGAAGCGTGGCACGTAGACGCCGTCCACCCGAGCCAGGCGGGCCAGCAGCTCGACCCGGCCGCCGGGCCGGCCCTGCTGCTTCCACGCCGCGACCACGTCGGTGACGTCGCCCACGACCTGCTCGCCGTCGCCCAGGACGGCGCAGTCGACGAAGTCGGCGATCGGCTCGGGGTTGAACGCGGCGTGCCCGCCGGCGACCACGACCGGATGGGTCTCGTCGCGGTCGGCCGCGTGCAGGGGGACCCCGGCCAGATCGAGGGCCTCGAGCAGGTTGGTGTAGCCGAGCTCGGTGGCGAAGCTGACGCCGAGCAGGTCGAAGTCGGCGACGGCGCGGTGGGAGTCGACGGTGAACTGGCCGACGCCGTGCTCGCGCAGAAGGGCGGCCAGGTCCGGCCAGACGGCGTACGTGCGCTCGGCCAGGGCGTCGGGCCGCTCGTTGAGCACCTCGTACAGGATCATCAGGCCCTGGTTGGGCAGCCCGACCTCGTAGGCGTCGGGGTACATCAGCGCCCAGTGGACGGCGACGTCGTCCCACGCCTTGACCTGCGCGTTGAGCTCACCGCCGACGTACTGGATCGGCTTCTGCACCTGGGCCAGCAGGGGTTCGAGACGGGGGTAGAGCGATTCACCGTTCATGACCCGCCCAGGGTAGACGGCGGTCCGGGCCGCCCCGCCCCTCGGAGCGTGTGCGCTCGGGAGCTCATCCGGAGGACCTCATGAGCACAACGCCCGTGCAGACCCACTTCGCCCGCAGTATCGACGACGACCGCTGGGCCTGGGCGCGCCGTCGTCGCGTCCGCCGCCGGGCGGCGCTCGCCGAGATCGCTCTGGTGGTCCTGTTGATGGCGGCGACGCTCGCGGCGGCGACGACGGACGAGGGCTGGACGACGTGGTTCCTCGCCGTCTGGACGATCGGCCTGCTGGCGTTCATCCCGCTGCACTCGGTGCTCAACGCGGGCACCCGCGGCCTGTTCGACCGGAGCCGCCGGTCGCTCGACGAGCACCAGCAGGCGCTGCGCCAGCGGTCCTACAACGCGATGGGGTGGCCCGGCACGGCGCTGACCTTCTTCGCGTGGTCGGGCGCGGTCGCCCTCGTCGGCACGACCGGCCACGTGCCGCTGGCCCTCTGTCTCGGCTTCCTGCTCTGGCTCTCCGCCGGCCTGCTGCACTACTGGCACCTGGCGTGGACCGCGCCCGAGGAGCCGGCCGCGGCGGACCCGGAGTTCTGACCGCGGGCCTCGCCGGTCGCGGTCGGCCCCTCCTCCGCCGCGTGTGCGCTGAAGCCCCGTTCGCCCGCCCGAAACGGGGCCTCAGCGCACACGCTGGAGGTGAGGCCGCTCAGCCCAGTCTTCCTGTCCCTATCGGTGACGCCTGGCAGGCGTGAAAATGTGGCCGGGTCGCCCGCCGACGTCGGTCTCCCGCCTGGGACACGATCCCGTAGCTCAGTCTGACGCTGGGGCCTGGACCTGAA
>NZ_SPQN01000151.1 GCF_004571065.1 Geodermatophilus sp. DF01-2 | reverse complement strand
CGGCCGGCGACCTCGCCGCCATCCGCGCCGCCGCCCCCTGGTACACCACCAAGGCCGAACCGTCCTACGCCGACATGCACGCCGCCCTGCGCAAGACGATCATCGCAGCGCGCTTTTCCCCGGCCACGGCCGTCCCGCCCACCGACACCGAAATTCGCGCCGTCCTCACCGCCTGGGCCGCCGCCGAACCCGCCCTCGCGGCATAACCCCGAAAGTCGAGCGCGTCGGTTTCCGCGGAAATCGCCGGAAAGCCGGGAAGTCAGAGGTCGAGCGGGAGGCCCGTGTAGTTCTCCGCCAGCTCGCGGGCGGCGGTCTCCGACGAGCAGACCCGGCGCAGCTGGGAGAGCTGCAGCTCGGCGTCGAAGTCGTCCCCGGAGCGGTGCAGCATCGAGGTCATGAACCAGGAGAAGTGGGTGCACCGCCAGACGCGGGCGAGCGCGCGGTCGGAGTAGGAGTCGACCAGGTCGGTCTCCTTCTCCCGCAGCAGCCGCACCAGCGCCTGCGCCAGCAGGGTGACGTCGGCGACGGCGAGGTTGAGGCCCTTCGCGCCGGTCGGCGGCACGATGTGCGCGGCGTCCCCGGCGAGGAACAGCCGGCCGCGGCGCATCGGGGCGCTGACGAACGAACGCATGGGCAGGATCGACTTCTCGGTCACCGGGCCGCGGTTGACCGACCAGCTCTCCAGCGCCATGCGGGTGTCGAGCGCGTCCCAGATCCGCTCGTCGGGCCAGTCCTCGATCCGCTCCGACGGGTCGACCTGCAGGTACAGCCGCGACACCGGCGGCGAGCGCATCGAGTAGAGCGCGAAGCCCTCGGGGTGCCAGGCATAGATCAGCTCGTCGGTGGCGGGCGCGGCATCGGCCAGGATGCCCAGCCAGGCGTAGGGGTAGGTGCGCTCCCACACCCGCTCACCGGCCTCCTGCACCACCGGCCGGGAGACGCCGTGGAAGCCGTCGGCGCCGGCGACGACGTCGCACTCGAGCACCTGGGGAGTTCCCGCGGCGTCGGTGAACTGGATCCGCGGGGCGTCGGTGTCGACGTCCTCCAGGTGGACGTCGAAGACGCAGAACAGCAGCGGCGGGCCGCCGTCCAGCTGCGTGGCGATGAGATCCTTGGTGACCTCGGTCTGCCCGTAGACCCACACGGTGCGCCCACACAGCGACGGGAAGTCCAGCGTGTGCCGGGTGCCCGGGTACTGCAGGTGGATGCCGGAGTGCTCGAGGCCCTGGCGCTGCAGTCGGTCGCCGACCCCGGCCGCGGTCAGCGTGTCGGCGGTGTGCTGCTCCAGGATGCGGGCGCGGATCCGGGCCTCGACGTACTCCCGCGACCGGTTCTCCAGGACGACGGAGTCGATGCCCTGCAGGGCGAGCAGCCGCGACAGCAGCAGGCCGGCCGGGCCGGCACCGATGATCCCCACCTGTGTGCGCACCCGGCCGAGTGTGACCGCGGAGACGCCGGCGGGGGAACAGCGGGCTCCCGCTCAGTGGAAGTGCTGAGCGCGCGACAGCTCGCGCCCGATCCCCCGGGCCGCCACCTCCAGCACCGGCACCCGCCGGAGCAGGTCCCGCCGGTGGCTCGGCACGACCACGCCGAGCGCCGCGACGACGGCCGGGCCCCCGTGCCGCTCCGCACGGACGGGGACGGCGACCGAGAGGGTGCCCAGCGACATCTCCTCCGCGGTGCGCGCGTACCCGCGGCGGCGCGCCTCGGCGAGCTCCCGGCGCAGCCGCCTCGGGTCGACGATGGTGTGCCGGGTCTCCCGGGTGGGTGCTCGCAGCGCCGCCTCGACGACGTCGTCCGGCGCCGCGGTCAGCAGCACCTTGCCCACCGCGGTGGCGTGCAACGGCAGCCGGCTGCCCACCTGGCTGACCACCGGCACCGACTCGCGGCCGGAGATGCGCTCGACGTAGAGCGCCGAACGGCCCTCCCGGACGGCGAGGTGCACGGTGTCGCGGGTGGCGGTGTGCACGTCGAGGAGGAACGGGGCGGCCACCTGGCGCAGCTCGAGCTGGACGGAGGCGAGCAGGCCCAGGTCCCACAGCTTGCGGCCGATCTCGTACCGGCCGTCGGATCGCCGGCGCAGCGCCCCCCACTCCGTGAGCTCGCCGAGCAGCCGGTGAGTCGTCGACAGCGGCGTCCCCGAGTGCGTGGCGATCTCCGACAGCGTCAGCCGCGGCGCGCTGCTGTCGAAGGCGTCGAGGACGCGCAGCGCCCGCGAGGTCACCGACCGTCCATCCGCCCTGGCTCTGCCCGCCATGCCGACAGCCTTCCATCCAGCGGGAGCACGTACGCCAGGCCACCGGCTTCCACTGGCCGGAAGTCCCGGCTTGGGGAGCGCAGCTCGGCGGCCGTACGGTCCCGGCATGACCGGGACCACGTCCGGCAGCCACCTGGACCTGCCGCGCTACGCACGCACGGACCCCGCGCTGCGCACGCCCGTCGGCTTCCCCGAGTACCGGAGCACCGGGTTGCGTGCGCCGTTGCGGACCCCCGTCGACCTGCCGCACCGGCTCACCGAGGTCACCGGCCCGCTGCTCGGTGCGGACCGGGTGCGGCCGGAGGACGCCGACCTGACCCGCCGGGCCGGTGGCGAGGCGGTCGGCCAGCGGATCGTCGTTCACGGCCGGGTGCTCGACAGCGGCGGGCGGCCGGTGCAGCACACCCTGGTCGAGATCTGGCAGGCCAACGCCGCCGGCCGCTACCGGCACGTGGTCGACAACTGGCCGGCCCCGCTGGACCCGCACTTCGATGGGCTGGGCCGGGTGATGACCGACGACCAGGGCCGCTACGAGTTCACGACCATCCGGCCGGGCGCCTATCCCTGGCGCAACCACGACAACGCCTGGCGGCCGGCGCACATCCACTTCTCGCTGTTCGGCCGGGCCTTCACGCAGCGCCTGGTCACCCAGATGTACTTCCCGGACGACCCGCTGTTCTTCCAGGACCCGATCCTCAACGCCATCCCCGAGGCGGCGCGCCCGCTGGCCATCTGCCGCTACGACTACGAGCGGACCGTGCCGGAATGGGCCCTGGCCTTCCGGTGGGACATCGTCCTGCGGGGCCCCGAACAGACGCCGTTCGAGACCGAGGACGACGGGGATGTGGCATGACGCAGCTACAGACCACCCCGAGCGCGACCGTCGGGCCGTACTGGGCCATCGGGCTCACCTGGGAGGACGGTCCGCACGTCGTCGCCCCGGACGCCCCGGGCGCCGTCTGGATCCGCGGCCGGATCTACGACGGTGCCGGCAAGGCGCTCGGCGTGGGCCTCGTCGAGACCTGGCAGGCCGACCCCGACGGGCGCTTCGACCATCCCGACGATCCACGCGGTTCCTCCGCTTGGCCTGGCTTCCGGGGCTTCGGCCGGTCGTCCATGGCGAACGGCGGCGAGTTCGCCATCTGCACGCTCAAGCCAGGACGGGTACCCGATGGCGAAGGCGGGCTGCAGGCACCGCACCTCGACGTCTCCATCTTCTCCCAAGGACTGCTCGACCGGGTCGTGACCCGTATCTACTTCGCCGACGAAGCGGAGGCCAACGCCGAGGATGTCGTCCTGCACGGCATGCCGGAGGACCGCCGCGCGACGCTGGTCGCCACGCCGGCCCAGGACGGCTACCGGTTCGACATCCACCTGCAGGGTGACCGGGAGACGGTGTTCTTCGCGGTATGACGCTGTTCGACGGGACCTTCGCCCGCGGCGGGGCCGCGACCGCCGTCTCCGACGACGCCTGGTTCCGGGCGCTGCTCGAGGTCGAGGCCGCCCTGGCCCGTGCCGCGGCGCGCACCGGCCTGGTGCCCACCACCGCCGCCGACGCGGTCACCGCCGCCTGCGCCGACCCGTCGCGGCTCGACCTCGCGACCGTCGTGGCGCGGGCCGCGGACGCCGGCAACCCGGTGCCGCCGTTGGTGCGGGTGCTGCAGGACGAGGTGGGGGAGCGCGACGCGGTCGCGGTCCACGTCGGCGCCACGAGCCAGGACGTGCTGGACACCGCCCTGCTGCTGCTGGCCCGCGACACGATCGGAGCCGTGGACGCCGACCTCGCCGCGGCCGCCGAGACGGCCGCGGGCCTGGCCCGCACCCACCGCGACGACGTGGTGGTGGGCCGCACCCTTCTGCAGCAGGCGTTGCCCACCACCTTCGGGCTCAAGGCGGCGGGCTGGCTGGCCGGCCTGGACGGCGCCCGGCTGCGGCTGGCGGAGGTGGTCGCGTCGCTGCCGGTGCAGTACGGCGGCGCGGTCGGCACGCTGGCTGCCAGCGGCGGCGCCGGGGTCGCGGTGCGCGCGGC
>NZ_SPQN01000150.1 GCF_004571065.1 Geodermatophilus sp. DF01-2 | reverse complement strand
GATCTCGGTCAGCCGACCGGACGCGACCGGTGCACCGCGCCGGCCCGCGGTGCGTGCACCGCTGCAGCGGCGCCGGCCCGGCGGACGAGCCGGACCGCCCGCCCACCCAGCACGAGGGCCGACACCAGGCCCACCCCGCCGGCCACGAAGGCCACCGCGCCCGGCACCGCCTCGCCGGTGACGGCGAGCACGGCGACGGTGACCAGGGCGGCGAGGACCACCGTGGATCGCACGCCGCCGCCGGGTGGGCGGGTCGGCGAGCCGCAGTGGGCCAGGTCCGGGTCGCAGTCGGGCGTGAGCGCACTCACCGGCGCCTCCTCCATCGAGGGACCGTCACGCCGACACCCCGACGTGACCTTTATCACACAGAGCGTAGGGGTAGGCCGTCCGGCGCTCAAGCCCACGACCGGGCGACGACGCGACCGGGCCGGTGCCCGGCCCGTCGCTCAGCTGGCCTTGCGGCGGGCCCGCTTCTTCGGCGCCACCGCGGCGGCGACGGTGTCCGGGTCGAGGATCTTCGCCAGGTACCGACCGGTGTGGCTCTCGGGCACGGTGGCGAGGAACTCCGGTGGCCCCTCGGCGACGACCGTGCCGCCGCGGAACCCACCCTCGGGCCCCATGTCGATGAGCCAGTCGGCGCTCTTGATGACGTCGAGGTTGTGCTCGATCACGACGACCGAGTTGCCCTTGTCGACCAGGCCCTGCAGCACGATCAGCAGCTTGCGGATGTCCTCGAAGTGCAGCCCGGTGGTGGGCTCGTCGAGGACGTAGATGCTGCGACCGTTGGACCGCTTCTGCAGCTCGCTGGCCAGCTTCACCCGCTGCGCCTCACCGCCGGAGAGGGTGGTCGCCGGCTGGCCGAGCCGGACGTAGCCCAGCCCCACCTCGGTGAGCGTGCGCAGGTACCGGGAGATCGCCGGGATGGCGGCGAAGAAGTCGGCCGCCTCCTCGATCGGCATGTCGAGGACCTCGGCGACGGTCCTGCCCTTGTAGTGCACCTCGAGGGTCTCCCGGTTGAACCGGGCGCCCTTGCACACCTCGCACGGCACGTAGACGTCCGGCAGGAAGTTCATCTCGATCTTCAGCGTGCCGTCGCCGGAGCACGCCTCGCAGCGGCCGCCCTTGACGTTGAAGGAGAAGCGGCCGGGCTGGTAGCCGCGGATCTTCGCCTCCGACGTGCTGGCGAACAGCTTGCGCACGTGGTCCCAGACCCCGGTGTAGGTCGCCGGGTTCGACCGCGGGGTGCGGCCGATCGGCGACTGGTCGACATGCACCACCTTGTCCAGCTGGTCCAGCCCGGTGATCGTGCGGTGCCGGCCGGGCACGAGCCGCGCACGATTGAGCTGGTTGGCCAGGGTCGTGTAGAGGATGTCGTTGACCAGGCTAGACTTGCCCGAACCCGACACCCCGGTGACGGCCACCAGGCAGCCCAGCGGGAAGGTGACGTCGACGCCCTTGAGGTTGTGCTCGCGAGCGCCCTTGACGACCAGCTGGCGGCCGGGCGTCGGCCGGCGGCGCACCTGCGGAACGGCGATCTCCTTGCGCCCGGACAGGTACGCACCCGTCAGCGACCGCTCGCTGGCCAGCAGCTCCTCGACGGTGCCGCTGACGACGACCTCGCCCCCGTGCTCCCCGGCGCCCGGGCCGATGTCGACGACCCAGTCGGCGGTCTTGATCGTGTCCTCGTCGTGCTCGACGACGATGAGGGTGTTGCCCATGTCGCGCAGCCGGACGAGGGTCTCGATCAGCCGGGTGTTGTCCCGCTGGTGCAGCCCGATCGAGGGCTCGTCGAGCACGTAGAGGACGCCGACCAGCCCGGAGCCGATCTGGGTGGCCAGCCGAATCCGCTGCGCTTCGCCACCGGCCAGCGTCGCCGCCGGTCGGTCCAGCGACAGGTAGTCCAGGCCGACGTCGACCAGGAAGGACAGCCGGGCCTGGATCTCCTTGAGCACCCGGTCGGCGATCGCCCGCTCGCGCTCACCGAGCTCGAGGGCGTTCAGCCAGTCGGCGGCGTCGCCGATCGACAGGCCGGTCACCTCGGCGATCGACCGGCCGTTGAGCTTGACGGCGAGGATCTCGGGCTTGAGCCGGGTGCCGTGGCAGACCGGGCACGGCACGTCACGCATGTAGCCCTCGTACTTGTCCCGCATGTAGTCGCTGTCGGTGTCCTCGTGCCGGCGCTCGAGGAAGGGCAGCACGCCCTCGAACGCGGCGTAGTAGCTGCGCTCGCGGCCGTAGCGGTTCTTGTAGCGGACGTGCACCTGGTCCGGCGAGCCGTGCAGGACCGCCTTCTGCACCCTCGCGGGCAGCCGCTCCCACGGGTCGTCCATGGAGAAGCCGAGCTGCTGGGACAGGCCGGTGAGCAGCCGGGTGAAGTACTCGTTGCTCATCGACGTGGCCCACGGAGCGATCGCCCCCTGGGCCAGGCTCTTCTCGGGATCGGGGACGACGAGGTCGGGGTCGACCTCCTTGCGGGTGCCGATGCCGGTGCACTCGGGGCAGGCGCCGAACGGCGAGTTGAAGGAGAACGACCGGGGCTCGAGCGCCTCGAAGGAGAGCCCGTCGTCCACGCAGGCCAGGTGCTCGGAGAAGGTGCGCTCCCGCTGCGGGTCGCCCTCGGGCAGGTCGACGAAGTCGAGGACGACGAGGCCGCCGGCCAGGCCCAGCGCGGTCTCGACCGAGTCGGTGAGCCGCCGCTTGGCGCTCTCCTTGACGGTGAGCCGGTCGACGATCACCTCGATGGTGTGCTTCTCCTGCTTCTTCAGCGTGGGCGGGTCGGTCAGCTGGTGGACGACGCCGTCGACGCGGACGCGGGAGAAGCCCTGCGTCTGCAGCGAGCTGAACAGGTCGACGTACTCGCCCTTGCGGGCCCGGACGACGGGGGCCAGCACCTGGAACCGGGTGCCCTCCTCCATCGCCAGCACCTGGTCGACGATCTGCTGCGGGGTCTGCCGGGAGATCGGCTTGCCGCAGTTGGGGCAGTGCGGCTGGCCGGCGCGGGCGTAGAGCAGCCTCAGGTAGTCGTAGACCTCGGTGATGGTGCCGACGGTCGACCGCGGGTTGCGGTTGGTCGACTTCTGGTCGATCGAGACGGCGGGGCTCAGGCCCTCGATGAAGTCGACGTCGGGCTTGTCCATCTGGCCCAGGAACTGGCGGGCGTAGGCCGACAGCGACTCGACGTAGCGGCGCTGGCCCTCGGCGAAGATCGTGTCGAAGGCGAGGCTGGACTTCCCCGAGCCGGACAGCCCCGTGAAGACGATCAGCGCATCGCGGGGGAGGTCGAGGTGGACGTCCTTGAGGTTGTGCTCTCGGGCGCCGCGGACGACGAGGCGGTCCATGTGATCCCTGTCGGTCGTGCTCGGTGGGTTCCGGGCCGGGTGACGTGTGGCGGAGTGGTGCTGGAGAGCGGGCGGTGCGGGGCGCACGGACGCCCGGCCGGCGGTGGCGGTGCCGGGGCGAGACTCAGGCGGGTGCGGGGACCGGCGGGGCAGTCGGGTCGAAGACCGGTGCGTACCGGCGCCACGGCTGCCGCCGCTCCAGCTCCCCGGCAGTCCAGAGTAGTCGTCTCTCCGCGCCCGGGGGGCCGGCCAACTGGACGGCCAGGGGCTGCCCCGTGGGCCGGGTGCCGGCGGGCAGCACGAGGGCGGGCAGCCCGGCGAGGTTCCAGGCAGCCGTCCACGGTGCCCAGCGGGCGTTGGCCGTCACGTTGGCCAGGAAGGACCGCTCGTGCCACGGACGGGCCGGCAGCGGCGGGCCGGTCGTCACCGGGGTGAGCAGCAGGTCGACGTCCGAGAAGAAGTCGGCCATCTGCTCGCGAAAACGCTCGGCCGTCCGTGGCCGGACGAGCCGGGCCGCCCGCACCGCGCGCCCCGTGCGGGCGTGCGTGCGGCTGCGCGGCTGGAGGTCGGAGAGTGCGATGCCGAGGTGGGCGGCGTCGTCGGCCGCCCCCGCCATCCAGCGGGCCAGCGCGCCCGCCGCGGCGCCGGGAGTGAGCGGCGGGTCCCGGCGGACCACGGTGTGGCCGGCCGCGGTGAGCGCGGCGACCACCGCGTCCACCGCTGCACGGGCGGGCCCGTCGGCCCGCGTGCCCGGCACGGGCGAGCGGATCGCGACGGCGATGCGCAGCGGGCGGCCGGGCGCCTCCAGCGGCTCCGGCTCCTCTCCCGCCAGCACCGCGTGCGCCACCGCGAGGTCGGCCACGGTGGTGGCCAGCGCGCCGTTGACCGCCATGCCGGACCAGTCGTCGGCGCCGATGCCGCCGGGCACCACCCCGCGGCCGGGCTTGAGGGTCACCAGCCCGCAGGCGGCGGCCGGCAGGCGCAGCGAGCCCATCCCGTCGTTGCCGTGCGCGAGCGGCACCGCC
>NZ_SPQN01000014.1 GCF_004571065.1 Geodermatophilus sp. DF01-2 | reverse complement strand
GCGTTGCCCGCGCTGATGACGCCGTCGGCCTTGAACGGGGTCTTCAGCGAGCCGAGCTTCTCCAGGGTGCCGCCGGGGCGGATGCCTTCGTCGGCGCTGACCACGGTGCCGTCGGGCGTCGTGACCGCCGCCGGTCATCAGCCGGCCCAGCAGCAGCGCCATCCGCACCATCGCCCGCGCGTGCGGCTCGCGCTCGGCCTGGTGGGTGTCGAGCAGCCGCTCGGGGGCCGCGCCGGCCAGCACCGCCGCCACCTTCCACGCGAGCTGGTGGACGTCGCGCAGCCCCAGCCCGAGCCCCTGGCCGATGAACGGCGGGGTGAGGTGGGCGGCGTCCCCGGCGAGCAGCACCCGACCGCTCCGCCAGCGGTCGGCCACCTGGGCCCGGTAGACGTACTCGGCGACCCGCACCACCTCGGCGCCCGCCGCGCCGTACGGGGCCAGCAGTGCGGGCAGCCGGGCGGTCAGCGCGTCGCGGGTCTCCCCCGGGCGCAGGCGGAACTCCCACCGGTAGCGGTCGCCGGACACCGGCATGGCAGTGGCCGCCCGGTGCGGGTCGCAGACCTGGTGCACCCCGGGCCAGAGCGGCAGCGGCGAGGGCGATCGCAGGTCGGCCACCAGCCAGCGGTCGGGGCGGCCGAGGTCGCGCATGTGCGCCCCGATCGACGTCCGCACCGTGCTGTTCGCGCCGTCGCAGCCGATCACCGCAGCGGCCCGCACCCTCGACCGTGCTCCGGAGGCCCGGTCGAGCACGGTCAGGGTCACCTCGCCGTCCTGCGTCAGGTCCACCAGCTCGCAACCGGTGCGCAGCTCGACGAGCGGCTCCCGGCGGACGGCGGCCAGCAGCAGCTCCTCCAGGTCGGGCTGGTGGAACATCGACCCCTGCGGCCAGCCGTGCACCCCCGCCCGCGGGTCGCGGGCGAACCCGGCGAGCACCCGCCGGCGGCCGTCGAGCAGCCGCAGCCCCTGCATCGGCCGGCTGATGCGCAGGAAGTCCTCGGCGACCCCGGCGTCGGCCAGCGCGCGCAGCGCCTCGTCGTCCAGGTGGACCGCGCGGGGCTGCCCGTAGGGCGAGCGCTGCCGCTCGAGCACCACCACCGCGACCCCGCGACGGGCCAGCAGCAGCGCCGCCGTCAGCCCCACGGGCCCGGCGCCGACGACGACCACCGGGCGCCCCGTCACGCCGTCACTCTCCCAGCCGGCGCTCCGGGCGGTGTGGCAGCAACGGTGCAGCCGACTTCCCACCGGTGTGACCAACGCCACGACCTGTCCAGCACGGTCATGCGCTGTGCGTGCCACGGCGGCGGGACGACCGGCCTCGACCTGCGGCTGCGCACCGCGGTCCGGCTCGAGCTCGTCCCGGTGCCGGCCTGACGGTCAGCCGGCCCCGCGGTCGGGCGCCCGGCGGACGGCGTCCCCCGCCCGGGTCGGGTCCAGCGGGACCGGACCGGCGAGGACGGCGGGGCCCAGCCGCAGCACGCCGTCCGACATCGCGGCGCAGCGCACCCCGCCCCGACCGCGCAACGCCCGGTGGGCGCCCGGCGCCAGGACGACGTCCATCCACGCGCACGGGTGCGCCGGCCGCCCGCCGCCCAACAGCACCGGCCCGGAGCCGGAGTCCAGCGCGAACCGCTGCCTGCGCAGCGCCTCCACCTCGGCTCCGCGCAGGACGACGGTGCGCCGCGCCAGCAGCGGGTCGAAAGGGAGGACGCCGATCTCGGCGGCGACCGCCTCCAGCGCCTCGACGGCGAGCACGGTGAGCCGGGCGTCGCGGTGGGCCGGGCGCCCCGCGTAGCGGTCCCCGACCACGCCGTACCCGGCGCGGACCTCGATCTCCTCCCGCCGGTCTCCGTCGACGGCCGGGGCAGGGCTGAGGGGCCGGCCGTCGTAGCGGTGCACCGGGGAGGCCAGGAGCGCGACCACCTCGACGTCATACCTGTAACGCAACTCTTCGATGTCGCTCACCGCGCGTTGGCCCCTTTCCAGGGTCCCGCCCCGAGCCTGCGAGGGGTGGGGAGGAAAGGGGTCCTTACCGGTCGGCCGTCCGGTGGATCGGCCCGTCGGTGCCGGTCAGCCGCTCCCCGGAGCCGCCCCAGCGCCCGGCGATGACCTCCGCGGCGATCGAGATCGCCGTCTCCTCGGGCGTGCGGGCGCCGAGGTCCAGGCCGATCGGCGAGGAGAGCCGGACCAGTTCCTCCTTGGCCAGGCCGGCCTCCTCCAGCCGCGCCAACCGCTCGTCGTGGGTGCGCCGCGAGCCCATCGCGCCCACGTAGGCCACCGGCAGGCGCAGTGCCACCTCCAGCAGCGGGACGTCGAACTTGGGGTCGTGGGTGAGCACGCACAGCACGGTGCGCTCGTCGATGCGGCCGGCATCGACCTCGGCCTGCAGGTAGCGGTGCGGCCACTCCACGACCACCTCGTGCGCGTCGGGGAAGCGCTTCGGGGTGGCGAAGACCGGGCGGGCGTCGCAGACGGTGACCCGGTAGCCGAGGAAGGCACCGACCCGGGCGACGGCGGCGGCGAAGTCGATGGCCCCGAACACCACCATCCGGGCGGCCGGGGCGAAGGCGTTGACGAACAGCGTCAGGTCGTCGCCGCGGCGCTCGCCGTCGTGCCCGACGTGCAGCATCCCGGTGCGGCCGGCGGCCAGCATGCCGCGCGCGTCGTCGACCACCGCGTCGTCCAGCCGCTGCAGACCCAGCGTGCCGGCGCTGCGGTCGGGCCAGACCACCAGCCGGCGGCCCACCCGGTCCTCCGGCCCGGCGACGCAGGTCACGACGGCGACCGGCTCGTGCGCCTCGACCGACTCGGCGACCTCGCCCAGCTCGGGAAAGGACTCGCGAGACACCGGCTCGACGAACACGTCGAGGATCCCGCCGCAGGTCAGCCCCACGGCGAAGGCGTCGTCGTCGCTCACGCCGTAGCGCTCGAGGGTCGGGACGCCGCTCTCGACGACGTCCCTGGCCTCCTCGTACACCGCGCCCTCGACGCAGCCGCCGGAGACGCTGCCCACCGCGGTGCCGTCCGGGCCCACCAGCATCGACGCCCCCGCCGGGCGCGGCGCCGACCGCCAGGTGGCGACCACCGTCCCCATCCCGACGGTCTCGCCCGCCTGCCACCAGCCGATCAGGTCCTCGAGCACGTCACGCATCGCTACCCCTCCCTGGCGGAGTCGCTCGAGTGCGGAAACCGCACTCGAGCGACTCCGCAACAACCCTCATGCACGGGAGATCACCCCCGCCAGTTCCTGGAACGCGGCCAGGCTGTGCCCGGCCACGAAGTGGTCGACCGACGGCAGCGCCGCCTGCATCCCCCCGGTGAGCGGCTCGTAGCCCTCGCGGCCCTTGTGCGGGTTGACCCACACGACCGCGTGCGCCAGCCGCTGCAGCCGGGCCATCTGCTCGGCGAGCACCTCGGTCCCGCCGCGCTCCCAGCCGTCGCTGCAGACCACGACCACCGCCCCGCGCGCGGTGCCGCGCTGCCCCCACCGGTCGAGGAAGGCCTTCAGCACCTCGCCGAGCCGGGTGCCGCCCGACCAGTCCGGGATCGCCGAGCCGCTGGCGGCCAGCGCCCGGTCCGGGTCGCGCAGCCGCAGCTCGCGGGTCACCCGGGTCAGCCGGGTGCCGATCGTGAACACCTCGGTCGCCGCCGGGTGCGCCCGGACGGCGGCGTGCGCGAAGCGCAGCAGCGCGTCGGCGTAGGAGCTCATCGACCCGGAGACGTCGACCAGCAGGACGACGCGGCGCGGGCGGGGCCGGGCGCGCCGGTGCAGCAGCCGGGTGACCTCGCCGCCGTCGTGCAGCGCGCGGCGCACCGTGCGGGAGGCGTGGACGACGCCGTGCGGACCGGGCCGGCGACGGCGGGAGGGGCGCATCGGTGACGCCGGCACCAGCAGCGCGAACAGCCGGCGCAGCTGTTCGCGCTCGGCGCCGGTCAGCTCGGCGACGTCCCGGTGGCGGAGCACCTCGTCGGCGCTGGCCTGGCCGGCCAGCTCCGGTTGCGACTCGCCCTCCTCCTCGCCGGGGCCGGGGTCGAGCGGCGCGGTCGTCGCGGTCCGGGGCTGCGGCGGCCCGGCGGGTCGCACCGGCCGGGGCGACTCGCCGCCGAAGTAGGCGGCGAAGGCGGCGTCGTAGCGGTCGAGGTCGTCCGGACCGGCGCACAGCGTCAGCCGGCCGGCCCAGTAGACGTCGGTGGCGTCGAGGACGTCGAGCGCCGCGACCGCGGCCAGCATCGCCTCGACCCGGTCCGGGGAGGCGCCCACCCCGGCCACCCGGAGGGTGCGCGCGAAGCCCAGCACCGTGTCGACGACGTCCCGCCGCGGCATAGCGGAGTCGCTGGAGTACGGAATCCGCGCTCCAGCGACTCCGCTCGGCGTCCGGTCAACCACCGAAGAGCGCCCCCCGGGCCATGGCGTGAACCCGGTCGGTGTCCTCCCGATACTTGAGGACGGCGCCCAGCGTGCGCGCCGCGACGTCCGGGTCCAGTTCGCGGGCGCCCAGCGTGTGCAGGGCGGTCGCCCAGTCCATCGCCTCGGCGACCCCGGGCGGTTTGAGCAGGTCGAGGGTGCGCAGCTTCGCCGTCGCGCGGGCGACCTCGTGGGCCAGCTGCTCGGTGACGTCCGGCAGCCGGCGGCGGAGGATCGCCACCTCCCGGTCGAAGTCCGGATGCTGCAGCCAGTGGTAGAGGCAGCGCCGCTTGAGTGCGTCGTGCACCTCGCGGGTGCGGTTGGAGGTCAGGACGACCAGCGGCGGCGTGGTCGCCCGGATCGTGCCGAGCTCGGGGATCGAGATGGTGAAGTCGGAGAGGACCTCGAGCAGGAAGGCCTCGAACTCGTCGTCCGCGCGGTCGACCTCGTCGACCAGCAGCACGCTCGGGGAGTCCTCCAGTGCCTGCAGCAGCGGGCGGGCGAGCAGGAAGCGGCGGTCGTAGAGCGAGGCCTCGAGCGTCTCGGTGTCGCCGGTGGCGTGCGCGGCCTCCGCGGCGCGCAGATGCAGCAGCTGCCGCCCGAAGTCCCAGTCGTAGAGCGCCTGGCTGGCCTCGAGGCCCTCGTAGCACTGCAGCCGGTACAGCGGCCGTCCGGTCACCTGAGCGAGCGCCTGGGCCAGCGCCGTCTTGCCGACCCCGGCCTCGCCCTCAAGGAACAGCGGTCGGTGCATGGCCAACGCCAGGTAGGCCGCGGTCGCCAGGCCCTCGTCGGGCAGGTAGCCGGTGCCCACGAGAGCAGCGGTCAGCTCGTCGGGCCCACCGACGACGCCACCCGGGCCAGCTGCCGGCTGCACCGTGGTCTCGCTCACGTCCCGAGCATCCCACCCCTCGCAGGGCGGCGACCCTGCCCGGTCGGGCGGCTCGCCCGGTCCGGACGCGGCATCCCCCGGACGGCAGATGGCCGGCCGGGAACGAGTCCTCGGCCGGCCACCGCAGTGAGGGGCTGGCCCCGGCGGAGTCCCGCTGCGAGCCTGCGAGCGGCGGGACCCTGCAGGGGGTCCTTTCTCAGACCCGACGGTCCGTGGTGCCCGGGCCGTCGACCTCGATCTCCTCCTTGCGGACGTCGGCCGACACCTGCTCCTGCTCGGTGACGGCCTGCTTGTCCAGGCGGACGTGCTCGACCGGCACGGCCTCCTTCTCCACGACCGGACGCTCGGCGCGGAGGGTGACCTCGTGCTCCTCCTCGGAGATCGCCGGGCCGTCCATGGCGTTCCCGACGTTGGCGTCGGTGATCGGCTCGCGCTCGACCCGGACCTCCTCGCGGGAAACGGGCACGGTCTCGGTCACGTTCTCGCTGACGACGTACTTGCGCAGCCGGGCCCGGCCGACCTCCTCGCTGCGGGTCCCCACGTTGAGCCGCTCCTCCGAGCGGGTCATCGCGTCGTCGGTGGTGGGGCCGGAGGTGTCGCGGCCGACGGCACCGGGAGCGACGTCGTCGCGGTCGGTGCGGCCCGCCATCCCGGTCATGCCCGCGGTCGTCGTCGTGCCGACGGTCGTCGTCGTGTCGGTTGTGCCGACGGTGCTGTCGGTCATGCCGAGCTGCAGGTCGTAGTACCGGTAGAGCTCCTGCTCCTCCTGCGGGGAGAGGTGCCCGTCGGTGTCGATCTTCGGGGCGTCCTTCACCTGGCTCTTGGTCACCGGGACCCGGAGGCCGTCGTCGGTGAGCTCGGCGTTGCGGATGGGGACGAAGGACTCCTTCGTCCCGAACATCCCCGTGCGCACCGTGACCCACTCCGGCTGGCCGCTCTCGTCGTCGAGGTACACCTCCGACGCCGAGCCGATCTTGTCACCGCTCTGGTCGTAGACGTCCTTGCCGATCACGCGGCTGATGGCTTCGGTGCCGATCATCGTGGCTGTCGCTCCCATCTGAGCACTGAGCACTAGGTGGTTCGGTCGCACCGATGGGTGACCGGTCAGCCGGTCACGAAACGGCATCACCGACCGCGACACGCCCGGGTCGGCCCGAGGGCGGCTCCCGCCGCAGGGCCGGAGACGGTTCCGTCCCGCATTCGCGCTGCTCAGCGCGGAGATCGAGGGGGATGACGAGGGACCCCGGACGACGGTAAGGGACGATCACGAAATGTGATGTCGGCACAGTCGGGCGTGTCGGACACGGCCCGACCTCGGCGCGTCGGTCCCGCCACGGGTCTTCCTTCTGCCCATCCTGGAGGGCGTGCCTCCCCGCTCGCCGTACGACGACCTGGTCCATCCCCGCACCGTCAAGAAGCCCACCCCGCAGGTCGAGGCCGACCGCGACCTCGTCGTCGAGGACCCGAGCTCGGGGTTCGTGGGCGCGGTCGTGCGCTGCGAGAAGGACGTCGTCCACCTGGAGGACCGGTTCGGGAAGGTCCGCGCCTACCCGCTCGGCCCCGGCTTCTGGGTCGACGGCCGCCCGGTGGTGCTCGTCCGGCCCAGGCCCGAGGCCCCCGCCGGGCCGGCACGCAGCGCCTCCGGCTCCACCTACGTCGCCGGCGCCCGCGCACGGGTGGCCCGCGAGGGGCGCATCTACGTCGAGGGCAAGCACGACGCCGAGCTGGTGGAGAAGGTCTGGGGCCACGACCTGCGCCTCGAGGGCGTCGTCGTCGAGCCGCTGCACGGCGTGGACGACCTGCCGGCGATCGTGCGTGACTTCCGGCCAGGCTCCGGACGGCGGCTCGGCGTGCTGGTCGACCACCTGGTGGAGGGGTCGAAGGAGTCGCGGATCGCCGGGCAGGTGACCGGCGCGCACGCGCTCGTCGTCGGCCACCCGTTCATCGACATCTGGCAGGCCGTGAAGCCGTCCGTCGTCGGGATCCGCGCGTGGCCGACCGTGCCGAAGGGTGAGCCGTGGAAGGAGGGCGTCTGCCGCCGGCTGGGCTGGGAGGACGACACCGGCTACGTGTGGGCGCAGCGGATCCTCGCCCGCGTCCGCACCTGGACCGACCTGGAGCCGGCGCTCATCGGCCGGGTCGAGGAGCTCATCGACTTCGTGACGACGGACTGATGGAGTGCCAGGGCGGATGATGCGCCCTGGCACTCCACCGGCGTCACTCGCCCCGGCGCAGCGGCGGCTTGTCCTCGGGTGCCGAGGCCACGTTGCGCTGGGCCTCGGGCGGGTCGAGCGGGCCGCCGACCTGGTCGCGGTCGTCCTGCTCCGCTGCGACGTCCCTGGGCCTCGGGGCCTCGGTGCCGTTGCGCGGCACCGAGGCCGGTGGGTTCGTGCCGGTCGGATCGGTCATGGCCGTTCGCCCTCTCCATGGGTCGCTGGTCTCCGATGGTTCCTGCATGACCGCCGACGAGGACGGCGAATCGAACGATGACCGCTCGTCACGAGTTCGTCCAGAAGGCTCCCGACGCAGCCGAGTCGTGCGCCGGGAGCCTCCCGCTCAGCCGTGGACGCGGGTGGCCATCGGGGCTCGCGACCGGACGGCGACGTCGGGTGCCGGGACGGTGACGCAGCGGAGTGCGACACCGCAGGAAACCTGCCGCACTCCGCTGGACGTCAGCTCGCGACGTGGTTGAAGGTGTCCGGGTCGGGACCGGTGCGCTCGCCGCGGTCCAGGCCGGTGACCGTGGCCATGTCGTCGCGGCTCAGCTCGAAGTCGAACAGTGCGAAGTTCTCACGCATCCGCTCCGGGGACACCGACTTCGGGAAGACGACGTCGCCGCGCTGGACGTGCCAGCGCAGCACGACCTGCGCCGGCGTACGGTCCAGCCGCTCGGCGATGGCCACGACTGCCGGGTCGCCGAGCACCTTGCCCTGCGCGATCGGCGACCAGGCCTCGGTGACGATCTCGTGGTCGGCGTCGAACGCCCGGACGTCGTCCTGCGCGAGGTAGGGGTGCACCTCGATCTGGTTGACGGCCGGCCGCACCTCCGTCCCGCCGAAGAGCCGGCGCAGGTGGTGGGGCTTGAAGTTCGAGACGCCGATCGCCCGGGTCCGGCCGCTGGCGTAGATCTCCTCCATCGCCTTCCAGGTCTCGACGTAGTCGACGTCGATGCCCGGCAGCGGCCAGTGGATGAGGAAGAGGTCGAGGTATTCGAAGCCGAGGTCGGCCAGGGACTGGTCGAAGGCGCGCAGCGCGTCGTCGCGCCGGTGGAAGCCGTTGTTCAGCTTGCTGGTCACGAAGACCTCGCCGCGGTCGATTCCCGAGCGCGCGACGGCCTTCCCGACGCCCTTCTCGTTCCGGTACATCTCGGCGGTGTCGATGTGCCGGTAGCCGATCTCCAGCGCGGCGGAGACGGCCTCCGCGGTGTCCTCCGGCGGGACCTGGTAGACGCCGAACCCCAGCTGGGGGATCTCGACGCCGTTGTTGAGCCGGATCGTGGGCACGCTGGCCACAGGTGCTCCTCTCGCTGACGGATGGGGCGCCGCGCGCCCGCACCGGGCGCGCGGCCTGCCGGCAGACCGCCTACCCGGCGGCCCCGCGCTCAACCCGTCGCTAGAAGTAGTCGAGCAGCTGGGCCGGGGGCCCCGCGGCGAGCAGGTCCAGCGCGGCGGGGTCCTCCGGCCCGTGCACCAGCCCGGCCAGCGCCGCGGCGCGGCCGGTGGTGACGCCGCAGTACAGCTGTGCGAAGCCGCGGACGTCGAGCCGCAGCCCCGGGTCCCGGCCGGGACGCCGCAGCTCGCCGGCGCCGTCGGCGAGCTCGAGCTCCCACGGCCCGGCGTTCTCCGGCACGACCGGGTCGACCAGCGTGAACGCCACCCGCCCGCGCACGTGCCCCGGCCAGCCGCGGTCGGCCACCGCGCGCACCACGTCGACCGGCCGGTGCATCCACGCCGTCGCGGGCCCGGCCGGCGACCGTTCGAGGGGCAGCCCCCCGGATGCCGCGTCGCCGGCCAGCAGCGGCACCCGGACGGTGCCGGTGACGGTGCGCCAACCGGCGAGCACACCGACCAGGGCGTGCCCGGCCTCCGCGGTGACCGCGAGCAGGTCGGAGACGGTCAGCCGGGCGTCAGGGCCGTAGCCGGTGCCGCGCCCGTACACCAGGGCCCCGGTCGGCGCGCCGTCCTGCTCGACGACCGTGACGCCGTCCACGCCGTCCGGCCACGGGCCGTCGTGCGGCAGGTCGTACCTGCCCCCGCGCCGGGTGAGCAGGCCGCTGCGCGGCCGGGCGAGCGTCTCGTACAGCGCGTCGACCACGGCGAGGTCGACCGGCTCGCCCGGGCGCACGCGCACCCCGGGGACCGGCGCCGTGGGCATCGAGGCGGTGTCGAGGTCGGCCCGCTGCAGTGCACCCACGACCTCCCAGCCCAGCCGCCGGTACACCGCCGACACCGTCGGGTACAGGGCGCTGACCGCGGCGCCCCGCTCCCGGCCCCGCGCCAGCAGGTCGGTGAGCAGGGCCCGGGCCACGCCCGCGCCGCGGTACTCGGGCAGGACGGCGACGCCGGCGACGTCCGCCGTGGCCAGCACCCGGCCGCCCCACCACTGCCCGTGCCCGGTGTCGGTGGCCGTGCCGACCAGGCGCCCGCGCTCGTCGAAGGCGCCCAGCCGGAGCATCCCGGGCACCGGCCGCAGCGCCCGGTCCGGCGGCGTGACCGGCCCACCGAAGGCCAGCCGGCCGAGCTCCCACGCGGCGGGCAGGTCTTCGTCGACCAGCGGCCGCACCGTGACGCTCATGCCACGCCTCCAGGGGCCGTCCCCGCCAGTACCGGCGCCGGGCGGGCACGCAGCAGCGGTGCGCCGGCCAGCGCCACGAGCGCCGAGAGCGCCGCGGCCAGCGCCGGGACGGCGAACGCCGGCTCGGCACCCCAGGCGTCGACGGCCGCGCCGGCCAGCGCGGAACCGGCCGTCACACCGAGCGTGAGCCCGGTGGTGGTCCACGACAGCGCCTCGGTGAGGGCGGCGCGCGGCACCCGGGACTCGGCCAGGGACGTCCCGGAGACCAGCACGGGGGCGATGGAGAGGCCGGCGAGGAAGCCGGTGGCCACGAGCACGGTCAGCGACCCGACGCCCCACAGCAGCTGCGCGGCCAGGCCGAACACGACGGCGGTGGCCAGGAACCGCGTGGCCAGTGTCCCGGGCAGCCGGACGACGCCGTAGAGGAGGCCGGCCACGAGGCTGCCACCCGCGTAGACGGCGAGCGCCACACCGGCCAGCGCGGGCGCGCCCTCCTCGTCGGCGAACCCGACCACGACGACGTCCATCGCCCCGAAGACGGCACCCACGGCGACGTAGGTGGTCGCCACCAGGAGCACCGTCGCGTTGAGGGCCGCCCACCGCCGGGACGGCGCGGCGGGGTCGGCCGGGTGCACGGCGGGCTCGGTGGCACCCTGCCGGGCCAGCCAGAGGCCGCCGAGCGTGCCGAGCGCGATGCCGGTGAGGAAGCCCACCGGAGGGGCGACGAGGGTGGCCAGCAGGGTCACCAGCGGCGGGCCCACGACGAACACGACCTCGTCGACGACGGCCTCGAGTGCGAACGCCGTCTGCCGGCGGGCCGGGTCGGCCAGGGCCTCGGCCCAGCGGCCCCGCACCAGGGAGCCGATGTTGGGGCCGCTGGCGCCGCACGCCGCGGCCAGCACGAACCAGGTCCAGAGCGGGGCCCCGGCGGTGACGGCGGCGACGAAGGCGACGCCGGAGACCAGGTAGCCGGTCATCGCCACGCGCAGGACGGCGCCCTGCCCGCGCCGGTCCATCGCCCGCGCCCACTGCGGGCTGGCGATCGAGAAGCTCAGCGCGAGCGTGCCGGAGACCGCGCCGGCCAGGCCGTAGCTGCCGGTCTCGGCGGCGACGAGCAGGACCGCGCCCAGGCCGAGCATGGGGATGGGCAGCCGGGCGACCCACCCGGCGAAGGAGAACGCCACCGATCCGGGGACGGCGAACAGGCGGGCGTAGGGGCTGAACACGGTGCGGGGTGACACGGAACTCTCGCGCTTCCTGGCCACAGGCGAGTGCGGGGCTGCCCGCCGGTCTCTCGGGTGGCCCCGCGACCGTAGCAACGCACCCGTGTGCGCCGCCCCCGGATTCCCGCCGCCCGGCGGGTCGGCGGCTGCACCGCCCGATCGGCGAGGGGCGCACGGTCGCCTCCCCGCACTACATTCGGGCTGTGACCTCGACCAGCCCGCTCCCGGACCCGGTGGCCCGCCGCGCGGACCCGACCCCCGGTACCGGCGGCCTCGTGGACCGGCACGGCCGGGTCGCGACCGACCTGCGGGTATCGCTGACCGACCGGTGCAACCTGCGCTGCAGCTACTGCATGCCGCCGGAGGGCCTGGACTGGCTGCCCAAGGTCGAAGTGCTCACCGACGAGGAGGTCGCCCGGCTGGTCCGCATCGGCGTCGAGCAGCTGGGCATCCGCGAGGTCCGCTTCACCGGTGGCGAGCCGCTGCTGCGCCCCGGCCTGGTCGGCATCGTGGCCGCCGCCACCGCGCTGGAGCCCAGGCCCGAGGTCAGCCTGACCACCAACGCGATCGGCCTGGCCCGGGTCGCCCCCGCGCTGGCCGACGCCGGCCTGGACCGGATCAACGTCAGCCTCGACACCCTCGACCGCGACCGGTTCAGGCAGCTCGCCCACCGCGACCGGCTCGACGACGTCCTCGCCGGGCTGGCCGCCGCGCAGACCGCGGGGCTGACGCCGGTCAAGGTCAACGCCGTCCTGCTGCGCGGGATGAACGAGGAGGACGCCGTCCCGCTGCTGGCCTTCTGCCTCGAGCACGGCTACCAGCTGCGCTTCATCGAGCAGATGCCGCTCGACGCGCACCACGCCTGGACCCGCGGGGAGATGGTGACGGCGGAGGACATCCTGGAGCGGCTGTCGGCGGCGCACACGCTCACCCCGGACACCGAGGAGCGCGGCTCGGCCCCGGCCGAGCGCTGGCTGGTGGACGGCGGCCCCGCGACGGTCGGCGTCATCGCGTCGGTGACCCGGTCGTTCTGCGGCAGCTGCGACCGCACCCGGCTGACCGCCGACGGGCAGGTCCGCAACTGCCTGTTCGCCCGCGAGGAGTCCGACCTGCGGACGCCGCTGCGCGAGGGCGCCACCGACGAGGAACTGGCCGACCGCTGGCGGATCGCCACCCTCGGCAAGCTGCCCGGGCACGGCATCGACGACCCGAGCTTCCTGCAGCCGGCGCGGCCGATGTCGGCCATCGGCGGCTGAACGTGAGCCGACCGCGAACGAGCACCGCAGCGAGCTCGGCGAGCGAGGAGCGGAGCGGGCGCGGAGGCGGAGCAGGTGGCATGGTGCCCACCCACCCCGCCACCCCGGTGACCGTCACGGTGCGGTACTTCGCCGGGGCCCGCGCGGCCGCCGGCGTCGAGACCGAGATCCGGGAGGCCACCAGCCTGGACGAGCTCGTCGGGCAGCTCGTCGACGCGCACGGCGAGCGGCTGGAGCGGGTGCTCGCCGCGTGCTCGTTCCTCGTCGACGGGGCGCAGACGCGGGACCCGTCGTCGGCCCTCGCGCCCGGGGCGGTCGTCGACGTGCTGCCCCCGTTCGCCGGGGGGTGAAGAAGGACCCCGTCCTCCCCACCCCTCGCAGGCTCGGGGCGGGACCCGGGACGGGGCCGCGCGAGAATGGGGCCATGAGCATCTGGGACAGGGCGAAGGCCAAGGTGGACGAGCTGGTCGGCCGCGCCGAGGAGGTGTACGGCGAGTCCCACGGGGACGCCGCCGCGCAGCTGCACGGGGAGGCCCACCGGCTGGAGGGCGAGGCCGAGGAGGACGCCGCGCTGCGTCAGGAGGCCGCGGAAGCCGACCGACGGGACGACGGGACCAGCCGGGCCCACTGACCGCCGTCCCGGGGTCACGCCCCGGGACTGGGCAGCGCGCTCCCGGGGCACACCGAACACCATGGCGACCCACCGCGGCATCGGGGACGTGGCGCCGTGGCAGGACTTCGCGACAGCAGCCCACGGCGCCCTCGAGTTCCTGCACCAGCAGCTCGGTTGGGACCTCTGGGCCCTCACCCGGGTGGTCGGCGACCGTCAAGTGGTCCTGCATGCGCACCCGGCCGGGCCGTTGCCGCCGGGGGCGTCCCTGCCGTGGGAGGAGAGCTTCTGCCGGCTGATGGTGACCGGCGAGGCACCGCGGGCGGCCACCGTGGTCGCCGCCGTCCCCGAGTACGCCGCCCGCAGGCTGGGTCCAGCGGCCCCCGTCGCCGCCTACATCGGCGTCCCACTGGTCACCGTGGACGGTCGGTTGTACGGCACGCTCTGCGGCTTCGGCTGGCGGGCGCGACCGCGCAGTGCCACCCGCGACCTGCCACAGGTCGAGATGGTGGCACGCGTGCTGAGCACCCTCATGGCCGCCGGCATGACGCCGCCCGACCCGCCGCCGGGGCCGGATCTGTGGGCGTGATGAAGGGACCCCGTCCTCCCCACCCCTCGGAGAAGGACCCCCTGCCCCTCACCGCTCGTCGGCCGGCCTCGCCTCGCCCGGAGGCTCGGCCGAGCTCGTGAGGGCGAGAGGGGCGAGGTCCTTCCACCTGCAGGGGCCGGGACCCGGGGCGGGGCCTCAGGGGCAGGCGACCCACTCCTCGTCGCCGTCGGTGAAGACCTGCCGCTTCCAGATCGGCAACCGCTTCTTCACCTCGTCGACGAGCTCGGCGCAGGCGGCGAACGCCTGGCCGCGGTGCGAGGAGCTGACCGCGCAGGCCAGCGCGACGTCGCCGATGCCGAGCATGCCCACCCGGTGGGAGACCGCGACGGCGTGCACGTCGGGGCGGGCGGCGAACTCCTCGGCCAGCTCGACGATCACCTGCTCCGCCGTCGGGTGGCCCACGTACTCCAGCTCGGTGACCGACCGGCCGCCGTCGTGGTCGCGGACCACGCCGGCGAAGGAGACGACCGCTCCGGCCGCCTTGTCGGCGACGGCGTCCTCGTGCTCGGCGACGGAGAGGGGGGTGTCCACGACCCGGGCGATCACGGCGCCGACGGTACCCCGCTCGGTGGCACGTCCAGGTCCGTCGGATCGGCCAGGCCGGTGCAGTCGACCTCGGTGACCGCGTGCGCGGCGAGGTAGCGGCGGGCGCCCTCGTCGCCGGTCGCGGTCTCGGCGACGCCGGCCCAGTGGTCGCGGCCGAGCAGCACCGGGTGCCCGCGGACGCCGTCGTAGGTGGCGACCGCCAGCGCGTCCGGGGCGGCGTGCGCGGCCATCCGCTCCAGCGCGGCCGGCGTCATCCCCGGCATGTCGACGAGGCTGACCAGGGCGACGTCCACCCGTCCGGGCCAGCCGCGCAGGCCGTCGAGCCCGGTGCGCAGGCTCGAGGCCATCCCGCTCTCCCAGTCGCGGTTGGCCAGCACCGTGGCGCCGTCGAGGTCCGCCGTCCGCCAGACGTCGACCGCCCGCGCGCCCAGGACGACGAGCACCGGGTCGCACACCGCCCGCGCCGTCCGGACCGCCCGCTCGACCAGCAGGCTGCCCCCGTATTCGACCAGCGCCTTCGGCATCCCGTAGCGGCGCCCGCCGCCCGCGGCGAGCACCAGCCCGGCAACTGACATACCCCTAAGCCTGGCACAGGGCTCTGCATCTTGATGCAGTTCGGGCCTCCGGTGCACCATTGAGCGGTGCGCACCACCATCGACCTCCCGGACGACGTCCACCAGCTGGCGACCGCGATCGCCCGGGATGCGGGGACCACGCTGAGCGAAACGGTCACCCGCCTGCTGCGTTCGGCGCTTGCCGCTCCCCGGCCGACCCGAGTGACCACCAGCAGCGTGACAGGACTGCCCGTCATCTCCCTCGGACGGATTACGACCAGCGAGGACGTGCGCTCGCTGGACGACGAGGAGTGACTGTTCTCCTTGATGCCAACGTCCTCATCGCCCTGGTCGTCGTCGACCACGTCCACCACGGAACCGTGGAGAGCTGGCTCGCCGAGGACTCGACGCCCTTCGCCACCTGCCCCGTAACGCAGGGTGCTCTCCTCCGTCACCTGTTGCGCGGCGGAGCGGACGCCGCCGAGGCGCTCAGCCTGCTACGCGGGTGGACGTCCAGCGAGCGGCACGAGTTCTGGCCCGACGACCTCGGCCACGGCGACGTCGATCTCCGCGGCGTCGTCGGACACCGCCAGGTGACCGACGCCTACCTGGCCGGACTGGCGCGAGTACGAGGCGGCCGGCTGGCCACCCTCGACCGCGGCCTGGCCCTACTCCACCCGGACGTCGCGCTGCTCCTGATGATCAGCTGAGTTGATCGTTCCGGTTCCGGGCTCACGACCAGTGGTGAGCCAGGAGCTGGAACGGTGATCCCAGCTGATCATCGCCGCCTCATCGGTCGTAGACGGCGACCTCGGAGGCCTTGACCGCGGCCCAGACCGCCGCGCCGGGGGCCAGCCCGAGCTCGGCATAGGCGGCCTCCGTGACGTCGGCGACCAGCGGCACCTCGCCGTCGAGCTCGCAGCGCACGGTCGACCCGTGCGGGGTGGCCGAGACCAGTCGGGCCGGCCAGACGTTGCGCGGGCTGCCCGCGGGCCGGGCCGGGTACAGCGCGACCGATCCCGGGCGGACGGCGACGAACACCGGCCCCGCGGTCTCCTCGGCCACCGCGACGCGGCCGCCGCCGTCCAGCCGCACCGTCGTCCCCTCACCGGTGCCCGGCAGCAGCGCCAGGCCGACCAGCCGGGCGACGTAGTCGGTACGCGGATGCCGGCTGACGTCCGCCGGCGTCCCGGCCTGCACGACCCGGCCCTCCTCGACGACGACGACCCGGTCGGCCAGCGCCATCGCGTCGATCGGGTCGTGCGTGACCAGCACGGTGCTGCCGGCGTACTCGGCGAGGTGGCGGCGCAGCTCGGCGCGGACGGTGAGCCGGGTGCGGGCGTCGAGGGCCGAGAGGGGCTCGTCGAGCAGCAGCACCGCCGGCTCCCCCACCAGCGCCCGGGCCAGCGCGGCCCGCTGCGCCTGTCCACCGGAGAGCCGGCCGGGACGCCGGTCGCCGAGGTCGGCGATGCCCACGCGGGCCAGCCATGCCGCAGCGGCTCTGCGCGCGTCCGACGTCCGCGTGCCGCGGGTGCGCAGGCCGAAGGCGACGTTGTCGGTGACCGACAGGTGGGGGAAGAGCAGGTGGTCCTGGAACACCATGCCGAGCCGGCGTCCGTGGGCGGGGACGTGCACGCCGGCGGCGACGTCGTCCCAGACCTCCGCGCCGACGGCGACCCGTCCGCCGTCGGGGGGCAGCAGGCCGGCCACCACGCGCAGCAGCGTGGACTTGCCGGCGCCGTTCGGGCCGAGGACGGCGAGCACCTCGCCGTCGGCCACCTCGAGGTCCAGATCGACCGTGAGCGGCCCGCACGCGACCCGGACGTCGGCGGAGAGCGTCACCGCACTCCCCTCGTCAGCCAGCGGTCCCGCAGCAGGAGCAGCGTGGCCACCGAGACGACCAGCAGCACGAGGGAGAGCACGATCGCCGTCTCCGGGTCCTGCTGCAGCGCGAGGTAGACGGCGAGCGGCATCGTCTGCGTCGTCCCCGGGAAGTTGCCGGCGAAGGTGATGGTGGCGCCGAACTCGCCGAGCGCCCGGGCCCAGCAGAGCACCGCGCCGGCGGCGACGCCGGGGGCGACCAGCGGGAGGGTGACCCGGCGGAACGTCGTCCACCGGTCGGCGCCCAGGGTGGCGGCGGCGTCCTCGAAGCGGGCGTCGGCGGCGCGCAGCGCACCCTCGACGCTGATGACCAGGAACGGCATCGCCACGAACGTCTCGGCGATGACCACCGCGGTCGTGGTGAAGGGGATCGTGACGTCGAACGCCTGGTCCAGCCAGCGGCCGACGATGCCCTGCCGGCCGAGGACCAGGAACAGCGCGACGCCGCCGACGACCGGGGGCAGCACCAGCGGCACGGTGACCAGGGCGCGCAGCACGGAGCGGCCCCGCGCGCGGGACCGGGCGAGCACCCAGGCCAGCGGCACGCCGAGCACCAGCGAGAGGGCGGTCGCGGCCGTCGCCGAGACCAGGCTCAGCCGCAGGGCCTCGCCGACGGCCGGGGAGGTCAGCTGCGGCCACAGCTCACCCCACGGTGCGCGGACGACGAGCCCGACCAGCGGCAGCACGAGGAAGGCCACGGCGAGCACCGCGGGGACGAGCAGCGGGACGGGGACGCCGGGCTCCCTCGACCGGCTCACGGAATGCGGAAGCCGGCGTCGGCCAGCGCCTGCTGTCCCTCCTCCGAGCGCACCAGGTCGACGAAGGCGGCCGCCGCCTCGGGGTTGGGGCCTTCGGCCAGGACGGCGATCGGGTACTCGTTGACGGCCTGCTCGGCCCCGGGGACGTCCACGCCCTCGACGGCGTCCCCCGCGGCGGTGACGTCGGTCGTGTAGACCAGCGCGGCGTCGACTTCACCGAGCTCGACCTTGGTGAGCGCGGCGCGGACGTCCTCCTCGAGCGTGTCCGGGCGCGGGGTCACGCCCGCGGCGGCGAAGACGTCCTCGGCGGCCGCGCCGCAGGGCACCTGCGGCGCGCAGATCGCGAGCGCGAGCTCCTCCCGGGCGAAGTCCGCCAGCCTGCCCACCTCCGCCGGGTTGCCCGCCGGGACGGCGATCTGCAGCACGTTCGACGCGAACACCGCGGGGTCGCCCTCGGCCAGCCCGGCGTCGGTGACCACGGCCATCTGCGGCTCGTCGGCGCTGGCGAAGACGTCGGCCGGCGCACCCTGGCTGATCTGGGTGGCCAGCGCGGAGCTGCCGGCGAAGTTGAACCGCACGTCCAGCGCGGGGTTCTCCTGCTCCAGCTGCTCCCCCAACTCGGTGAAGACGTCGGTGAGCGAGGCCGCGGCGAAGACCGTCAGCGTGCCGTCGAGCTCGGCCCCCCTGGTGGATGCCGTCGTCCCGGCTGCGTCGTCGGAGGGACCGCCGCAGCCGGCGAGCACGAGCGCCGCCGCGAGCGGCAGCACGACCTGGGTGCACCTGGGCATCGGACCTCCCGACCGCACGGACCCGAACGAGGTCCGCGACTGCGGCGAAGATAACCCAACGCTGGCGCAGGTGCGACTACCCTGTCGGGCAGCCCTCCGCGAGCGCGGATAGCGTCACGGGACGTCCACGCTGACCTGGGTGGCCTTGACCGTGGCGACCGCCCGCACGCCGACGTCCAGGCCGAGTTCGTCGGCGGCCTCCCGCGACATCAACGACACCACCCGGAACGGACCGGCCTGGATCTCCACCTGCGCCATCACCGTGTCGCGGACGACGCGGGTGACGATGCCGGTCAGCCGGTTCCGCGCCGAGGAGTACCGCGTCGCGCCGGGCTCGGGGGCCTCGTGCAGCTGCGCGGCCAGCCGGGCGAGGTCGGCGCCGTCGACGTGGGCGGGCCCGCCGCCGTCCCGCGAGGCCGGCAGCCGGCCGCCGTCGATCCACCGGCGGACCGTGTCGTCACTGACGCCGAGCAGCGCGGCGGCCTCGGCGATCCGGTAGGCGGTGGACACATCGGCACCCTAAAGGACCCCCTCCTCCCCACCCCTCGCGAGCTCGGGGCGGTTCCCAGGAGGGGGCCGCCGTGGGGCGGACAACGCCCGGCCGTCGTCCACAACCGCCGACGGAACGGTGACCCGTCGGCGTCGGCTGGGCATGCTGTCGGCATGGCGAAGACCGCGGCCGAGCGCAGGACGGCCCGCAAGCGCAAGCAGCAGCACCGCTCGCAGCGCCGATCCGGCGATGCGGCCGCGCGCAGCGACACCAGGGCTCTGATCGGGCAGCTGGTCACCGCCGGCGCCTGGCCGGCCGACGACCGACAGCTCGACCGCATCGTCGCCGAGCTCGCGTCGCTGGCCCCGGACGCGGAGGCCGCAGGGCAGGTCACCGACCTGCTGCTGTCCGTGCTCGGGCGGATGTGGGAGCTCGGCTGGCAGCCGGTCGACGCGGTGCACGTGGTGCGCAGGGAGGGGCCGGCGCGAGTGACCCGCCTGGCGGTCGCCGTCCTCGCCCGCCACGCGGCCGTGACCGAGGCGGCCACCCGTGCACCCGAGGAGTGGATCGCGCAGCTCTCCGCCCTGGGGGTCACCGCCGATCCGCACGCGAAGGTGGTGGCCCGGTGGCGGGAGACAGAGGGGCTGGATGCGGCGACCGCCTGGCGGGACGTGCTGCGGCTGGTCGGGCGCTGGGGAGAGGTGCCGGAGCTCACCAGCCTCGGGCCGCCACCATCACGATGGGGGCGCTCGGCGCCCCGGAGGCACGCGACGCGCGCGGGTCAGGCCGATCCGCGGATGCTGGCGCGGATCCGCGCGCTGCTGGCGAAAGCGGAGTCGACCGAGTTCCCGGAGGAGGCCGAGGCGCTCACGACCAAGGCCCAGGAACTGATGACCCGCTACGCGGTCGACGCGACGCTGCTCGACGCTGCGGACGGCGCCTCGCTGGCCGACTCGGTACGACCCCGCAGGGTGCACGTCGACAACCCCTACGCCGACGCCAAGGCGCAGCTGTTGGACGTGGTGGGCGACGCCAACGGGGTCCGAGTCATCTGGCAGGGACGGTGGGGGATGGCCACGGCCGTGGGGCTGCCGGTGGACCTGGACCTGACCGAGCTGCTGTTCACCTCGCTGCTCGTGCAGGCCACCCGCGCGATGGGAGACACCGGACGCGCCGGCGGGCGGCGCACCCGGTCGCCGTCCTTCCGCCGCTCCTTCCTGCTCTCCTACGCCCTGCGGATCGGCGAGCGCCTGGCCGACGCCCGCGGACAGGCCGAGCGGGAGGCCGAGGAGCGCGTCGGCACGTCACTGGTGCCGGTGCTGACCGCCCGCAGCGAAGCCGTCGACGACGTCGTCAGCGACCTGTTCCCGGAGCTCACCACGGTCGAGCGGCGGATCCTCAACGCGCAGGGGTGGCATGCCGGGCGGCTGGCCGCTGACGATGCGGACCTCCGCTCCGGCCGCGAGCAGGTCACCGGGTGAGCGGCGTTCCCGCGGGACCCCATCGAGGTGGCCGACTGCTGGAACACGGCTGGGACGGATGGCCAGCGCCGAGTGGACCCGTCAGTCCACGCGCCGCGCGGGACCACCCATCGCGCACGCACCCGATCGTCGACCTCGGCGAGGACCTCGAAGTCGGCGTCGTAGTGGAGGACGACGGCTCCGTGCTCCACAGCTGTCGCGGCCAGCAGGAGGTCGACCGCCCCGACCGCTCGTCCCTTGCCGGCCGCCCAGAGGGCGCTCTGCAGCTCGACCGCGCCGACCTGGGCCGCCGCACCGACGAACAGAGGGGTGAAGTCGACGGTCATCCGCCGGACGATCGCCGCGTGATCGGCCGCCGACCGGGCGCTGGACCCTGCTTCCAGAGTCGTCAGCACCATCGGACCGAGCCCGGCATGGCGCTGCTCACCGCGATCGACTCCCTCGCCGAACGCGAGGCCCGCCGCGAACGAGCGCAGAACGAGCAGGCCCGAGACTCCCGCACCGCTCGGATTCCCGACCCGGACGCCCACTCCGATCGGAGGGAGGAGACTCTTCCCGGGAGGTGAGCCACCGCTTCCCCAGGGCGTGCCCGTGAACGGCGAGCGGATGGACCTGCGCTATGCCGTCGGGGCCTCATGTGCCGCCGCGACCCGATCCGCCGGCTCGCCGCCGACGCCGGGGTCGCTCCGGACTTCACGCCACGGTGATCCGGGGCAGCGCACCGCGTTCCGCGGGAACGCCCCACCGGACCGCGTCGCCGCTAGGTGGTACACGAGCGAGGTGGCGCCCGCGCCCGGCCCGCCGGATCGCGGCCGCACCGGCCAGCAGCCCCGGACCGGCTCCCACAGCAGCTCCTCGTCGGACACGGGGTCCACCTCGAGGCGCACGCCGTTCCCGCTGTCGAAGGCCGGACCGGTCATGCGCCGCACGAGGCGCTCGCAGGCGAGGCCGTACTGGGCCGGCAGCGGGGCCAGCCGTCCGGGGACGTCCACACCGTGGGAGCCTGCCTGCTCGGCCCCGTACCGGCCCGTCGACGCGCACGGCCGCGTTCCCGCGGGAACGCCGGGTGACGCACGTTCCCGCGGGAACGTATCCGTGACGTACCACCAGCGTTCCGTTTGCCGACCTCGGCCCTCGGGCAGCGGGTGCCGGTGCCTCGCAAGAAGCAGGACAACCCCGCAGGGGCGTCCCCCTCCGTCCGCACCCGCCGCATCCGGGAGGTCGCCCGTGAGCTGCTCGGCTTCGAGGAGTTCCGGCCGGGCCAGGAGGAGGCGATGAAGTCGGTGGCCGGCGGGCAGGACACCCTCGCGGTCCTGCCCTCGGGCGCCGGGAAGTCCGCCGTCTACCAGGTCGCCGGGCAGCTGGCCGACGGGCCGGTGCTCGTCGTCTCCCCGCTCATCGCGCTGCAGCGCGACCAGGTCGACCGGCTCGACGGCCTCGAGGGCCGGGCCGCCCAGCTCAACTCCGCCCTGTCGGCCGGTGACCAGCGCGCCGCCCTGGAGGGGCTCGCGGACGGAACGGTCCACCACCTCTTCCTGGCGCCCGAGCAGCTCACCAAGCCCGAGGTCGTGGAGGCCATCGCCGAGGCCCACCCGGCGCTGTTCGTCGTCGACGAGGCGCACTGCGTCTCCGCATGGGGGCACGACTTCCGCCCCGACTACCTGCGGCTCGGCGGGGTCGTCGAGCAGCTGGGCCACCCGACGGTGCTCGCGCTCACCGCCACGGCCGCGCCCCCGGTCCGCGCGGAGATCGTCGAGCGGCTCGGCATGCGCGACGCCCGGGTGGTCGTCGCCGGGTTCGACCGGCCGGAGATCCGGCTGGAGGTCGAGCAGCACGCCGACGCCCACGGCAAGCAGCAGGCGGTCCTCGACCGGGTGCTCGCCGAGGTCGGCGCGGGACGGGTCCCGGGGATCGTGTACAGCGCCACCCGCAAGGGCACCGAGGAGCTCGCCGCCGAGCTGGCCGACCGTGGGCTGCGGGTCCGCCCGTACCACGCGGGGCTGAAGAAGTCCGAGCGCGAGGACACCCAGCGGGCGTTCATGGGCGACGAGCTGGACGTCGTCGTCGCCACGACCGCCTTCGGGATGGGCATCGACAAGCCCGACACCCGGTTCGTCGTCCACGCCGAGCCGGCCGACTCGGTCGACAGCTACTACCAGGAGATCGGCCGCGCCGGCCGGGACGGGCAGCCGGCGCTGGCGCTGCTGGTCTACCGGCAGGAGGACCTCGGCGTCCGCAAGTTCTTCGCCGCCGGCATCCCGCCCGAGGACGAGCTGCAGCAGGTGGCGGGCCTGGTCGCCGCCGCGGAGGCCGCGGGGATCGAGGACGGCGTCGACGTCAAGCAGCTGCGCGAGGAGACCGGCCGCGCCGCCACCCCGCTGGCCCGCGACCTCAACCTGCTCGAGCAGGTGTCGGCGGTCGTCCTCGACGAGGAGGGTGCCGCCCACCCCGCCGAGGGCGCGCCCAGCCCCGGCGAGGCCGCGGTCGCTGCCCGGGAGCTGGCCGAGCACCACGAGCGGGTGGACCAGAGCCGCGTCGAGATGATGCGCGGTTACGCCGAGACCACCGAGTGCCGGCGGCAGTTCCTGCTCGGCTACTTCGGCGAACAGCTGGAGCAGCCGTGCGGCAACTGCGACAACTGCTCGGCAGGCCTGTCGCAGGAGCAGCCCGGAGCGGACGCCGGAGACACCCCGTTCCCCGCCCAGACGCCGGTGCAGCACGCCGAGTGGGGCCCAGGGGTGGTCATGCGGGTGGAGGACGACCGGGTCGTCGTCCTCTTCGAGGAGGTCGGCTACAGGACGCTGGGGTTGGCCGCCGTCCTGGACAACGACCTGCTCCAGCGCCGGGACTGAGCACCCGCGGCGCCCACGGACGGGCGTCCGGCCCCGCGAGAAAGGGGGTTCACCCTGCGGAGGACGGGCGGCGGTCCGATGATCAAGTACGAGACCGGGCGGCGGACGTGCCCGGCGGGAGGAGTACACGGGTGAAGGTCCTCGGCATCAACGCGCTCTACCACGACCCAGCCGCGGCGCTGGTCGTCGACGGCCGGGTCGTCGCGGCGGCGGAGGAGGAGCGGTTCAGCCGCCGCAAGCACGGCAAGCGGCCGCTGCCGTGGAGCGCCTGGGAGCTGCCGGAGCTCTCGGCCGCGTGGGTGCTGGCCGAGGCCGGCCTCACCCCCGCCGACCTGGACGCCGTCGCCTACTCCTTCGACCCCCGCCTGATGCCCTCGCCCGAGGAGACCGGGCTGCACAACGAGGGCGACGTCATGCGGAAGACGTACGCCGAGAAGGCGCCGTCCTTCCTCGCCCACTACCTCCCCGGGCTCTCCGAGGACAGGGTCCGCTACGTCCCGCACCACGTCGCGCACGCCGCCAGCGCCGGCCTGGCCGCGCCGTACCCGACCAACTCCGTGCTCGTCCTCGACGGCCGCGGCGAGGCGGTCAGCCACCTCGCCGGGCGCTACACCGACGGGCAGCTGGAGGTGCTGGCCAGCCAGGCGCTGCCGCACTCCCTCGGCCTCCTCTACGAGGACCTCACCGACCACCTCGGCTTCCTGCGCAGCTCCGACGAGTACAAGGTGATGGCGATGGCCTCCTACGGCAAGCCGCGGTTCGCCGCCGAGCTCGAGCCGTACATCCACGCGACGGGGGACGGCGGCTTCCGCACGGAGAGGATCGACTTCACCGAGTTCGCCCCGCGGCTGGGCAAGGGCGACGAGTGGACCGAGGCGCACGCCGACCTCGCCGCGAGCGTCCAGCTGCGGCTGGAGGAGACGCTGCTCGACCTCGCCCACTGGCTGCACGGCCGCACCGGCGACTCGGCGCTCACGCTGGCCGGCGGGGTGGCGCTCAACTGCGTCGCCAACAGCCGCATCCACGCCGAGGGTCCGTTCGAGCAGGTCTGGGTCCAGCCCGCGGCGGGCGACGCCGGGACGGCGCTCGGCGGCGCGCTCTCGGTGGCCACTGATCTCGGCGACACCACCGCACCCATGCCCGGCGCCGACCTCGGCCGCGGCTGGACCGACGAGGAGATCGAGGCCTGGCTGGCCACGGCGGCGATCGACTACGAGCGCCCGCACGACGTCGCCGACGCCGTCGCCGCCGTCCTCGCGGACAACGGGATCGTCGCCTGGTTCCAGGGCCGCAGCGAGTTCGGCCCGCGCGCGCTGGGCCACCGCTCGCTGCTGGCCCACCCCGGCCACGAGGCCAACCTCGAGCGGATGAACAACGTCAAGGGCCGCGAGCAGTTCCGCCCGGTGGCGCCCATGGTGCTGGCCGAGCGGGCGAGTGAGATCTTCGGCCGCGGGCCGATCCCCTCGCGGTACATGCTCTTCGTCCACGACGTGCACCCCGACTGGCGCGAGCGCATCCCGACCGTCACCCACGTCGACGGGACGGCGCGGATCCAGACCGTCGACCGCGCCGAGGAGCCGCTGGTCGCCCGCATGCTCGAGTGCTTCGAGCGACGCACCGGGCTGCCGGTCGTGGTCAACACCAGCCTGAACACCGCCGGCCGTCCGATGGTCGACGACCCGCGCGATGCCCTGGAGTGCTTCGGCTCGGCCCCGGTCGACCTGCTGGCCATCGGCCCGTTCGTCGTCCGGCGCCCGAGGCCGACACCGCGCTGATCCCCGGCCGCCGACGCAGTCCGAACGGGAACCCCGGGCTCGCCGACCCGTCGGAGCCGCGGCCCTGACCCCGCGCTCCCCCATGCCGCACGGAACCAGGACCGGCCCTCGGCGCACCGCCCCGGTCATCACGCGGCCCGCCCCGGCGTGGGCGACCCGGTGGGTGCCTCCTCCGGGAACGACCCGACGGTAGCCGCTCCGCCACCGCATGCCAGGGCGCCTCGCGTAGCCCGACGGGGGTACGCCGGTGCCGTTCGCGCGTCCGGGAGCGAACCGCCCGGCCGCCATCCGACGAACGGTGTCTGCGAGTCGCTCCGGCGACCCGACGGCGGGGCCGTCCCGCCGGTGCGTTGCGCCCCACACGGACGAGTGACAACGGGTTCTCCCATCTCGGCCAGGGGTACCGCCCACCTGAACCGCCGAGACCTGGCGGACGACAGAACCCTGGAGGACAAGATGGCCGCATCGGCGGACAACACGAACAGCGGAGCGCGGACCTGGCCGCAGCTCCTCGCGCTGGTCATCGGCGCCGTCTACCTGCTGGTCGGGATCGTCGGCTTCTTCATCACCGGCTTCGACGACTTCTTCGCCCACAACACCGACGACTACCTGCTGTGGTTCGAGATCAACGGCTTCCACAACGTCGTGCACATCGTGATCGGCGTCGCCGGCCTGCTCCTGGCCCGCACCCTGACCGGTGCCCGCACCTACGGCTGGCTGTTGGCCATCGGCTACGGCGCCGCCTTCGTCTACGGGCTGATCGCCATCAACGAGACGTGGGACTTCCTCAGCATCAACGCCGCGGACAACTGGCTGCACCTGTTCAGTGCACTGGCCGGGCTCGTCATCGCGCTGGGCCCGGTGCGCCACGCCGCGGTCGACCGCTCGTCGCGAGTCTGAAGACAGGGCGTCGCAGCTCCCCTCGCACCAGCCGGAGGCCGGGTCCCGCACGGGGCCCGGCCTCCCGTGCGTCCGGGCCCGGGAACCGGGCCGGACGGCGCGCACGAAGGGCTGGTGGACGCAGACGCCGCGGCGCACGCTGGCCCGGAGGGACGCGCGCCCGCGACCGACGCCGGCGCAGCCAGCGTCCCCGCGCCTGAGCCCGGGGTCCGCACGTGCCCAACCGGAGGCCCGTGCCATGGACGACGATCCCGTGCTCCGCATCCCGGCCGACCCCCGGCCGGAGGACGATCCCCGGCCGTGAACCCGGCCGTGGCGGCCCGCGGCCGGACCCCTGGCGAGACGCCGGTCACCTGAGCCCTCTACGTTGCCAGGCATGGACTTCGCCCTCTCCGCCCGTGCCGAGGAACTGAGCGGTCAGCTGTGGGACTTCATGCGCGAGCACGTGTTCCCTGCCGAGCCGGTCTACGAGGAGTGGCGCGCCGCCCGCGGCCACGACAACCACGAGCACCCGCCGGTTCTCGAGGAGCTCAAGGCCGAGGCCCGGAAACGCGGCCTCTGGAACCTCTTCCACCACGAGCTGGGCGGGTTGTCGAACCTCGAGTACGCCTCGCTGGCCGAGATCATGGGCTGGTCGCCCACGATCGCGCCCGAGGCGACGAACTGCGGTGCCCCCGACACCGGCAACATGGAGACGCTCATGTTGTTCGGCACCGACGAGCAGAAGCAGCGCTGGCTGAATCCGCTGCTCGAGGGCGAGATCCGCTCCGGCTTCGCGATGACCGAGCCCGACGTCGCGTCGTCGGACGCCCGCAACATCCAGACCTCGATCGTCCGGGACGGCGACGAGTACGTGATCAACGGCCGCAAGTGGTGGACGTCCGGCGCGGCCGACGAGCGCTGCCAGATCTTCATCGTCATGGGCAAGACCGACCCCGAGGGCGCCCCGCACCGGCAGCAGTCGATGGTGCTCGTCCCCCGCGACACCCCGGGCCTGGAGATCATCCGGCACCTGCCGGTCTTCGGGTACCAGGACCAGCACGGCCACTCGGAGCTGCGGTTCACCGACGTGCGGGTGCCGGCGTCGAACATCCTGGCCGGTGAGGGTGACGGGTTCATGATCGCCCAGGCCCGGCTGGGCCCCGGCCGCATCCACCACTGCATGCGTGCCATCGGCATGGCCGAGCGGGCGCTGTCGCTGATGGTCGAGCGCTCGAAGGCCCGCGTGGCCTTCGGCCGTCCGCTGGCCGAGCAGGGCACCGTCCGGGAGAGCATCGCGCTCTCGCGCATCGAGATCGACCAGGCGCGCCTCTACGTGCTCAAGACCGCGGACCTGATCGACAAGTACGGGGCCAAGGGGGCCCGCACCGAGATCTCCGCGATCAAGGTCGCTGCCCCGCGGGTCGCCCTCGACGTCATCGACCGGGCCATCCAGGTGCACGGCGGCGCCGGCGTCAGCAACGACACCATCCTGGCCCGCTTCTACGCGAGCGCCCGCACGCTGCGGATCGTCGACGGCCCCGACGCCGTCCACATCCGCGGCGTCGCCAAGGAGGAGCTGGCGCGGGAGCGCCCGTACGCCGGCTGACGCGCACACGGGAGAGGCCGGTCCGCAGTGCGGGGCCGGCCTCTCCTGCTCCCGGCGTCCCGCTCCCGGGGTGTCGATCCCCGGTGCCCGCTGAGCGGGCGGACGCGGTCAGGGGGCGATGGTGCCCCCGAAGCCGCCGCCGGCGAGCTTGGCCATGAGCTGCGTCCGGTCCAGCCCGACCGCGTCGAGCGCGTCGCCGTCCCGGTCGGTGTCGATCTCGTCGGGCAACCCGGCGGCCACCTTGTCGGCGGTCTCGTTGTCGCCCTCCGTGTGCAGCACCCTCAGCAGCTCCTGCTTGTCCAGCTTCACGCCCGGCCTCCGCTCGGTCCGATGACAGATCCGATCCAGCGTGATGCCGGTCACCCCCGTCCGCAAGGTGGCCACCGCCGGTCACGATCCGGTCACGACGGCGTTCCTCCCCGGCGTCCTCGCACGTCCTATGGGGTGAGGACGAGGGGGAACGGGTGAGAGCTCGAGACGAGGCGGCCTTCGAGGCGTTCGTCGCCGCACGGTCGGACGAGCTGCTGCGCACCGCGGTGCTGCTCGTCCGCGACCGCGGCCACGCCGAGGACCTGCTGCAGACGGCCCTGGTCAAGGCGAGAGCCAGACCGTCCGGGGCCTCGCCCGCCTGCGGGTCCTGCTCGACATCCCGACCCCCGCCGCCCTCATCGAGGAGTGCTGACATGCCGTCCGACCTCGAGGACCGTCTCCGCCGGGGGCTGCGGGCCTCCGCCGACGAGGCCTCGCCGGCGCCCCGCGACCTGGCCGACCTGGTGCGGCGCCGGGCACGCCGCCAGACCCGCACCCGCCTCGCGGCAGGCCGGCGCCGGCCTGGCCGCCGCTCTGGTGTTCGTCGGCGTCCCGGTGGTGGCCTCCACCCTGGTGGCCGACGGCGGGACGGCGGCCCCGGCGCAGCGCCCACGGCTCGAGCCGCTGCCGACCCTCTACGACCAGCCGACCCGCGGCTCCCTGGCCGAGGACGAGGAGTGGGTGGCAGGGGTCCGCAAGGTCGACTGGACGCCGGACGACGTGGCCGCGGTTCCCGGGCTCTTCGATCCACCGGTGGCCGACCGCCGGGTCGCCTTCGCCGGGGACGTCCCCGGCGGCCGGGTGGCCCTGGTCCTCGCCCGGCTGGAGGACGGCCGGCTCGTCGGCGCCTGGCTCACCGGTCCCGAGGGCGCGCCGTCGGAGGAGATGGCAGCGGTCCAGCCGTTCGAGCCGGCGCGGTACCACCCGGTGGTGCTGTGGGACGCGCCCGGGAGCGCCCCCGGCCGCTCACTGCTGGTGGCGGTCGGTCACCCTGGCGACCGGGTGGAGTACCGGGCCGGCGTCGAGGTGACCGCCGCCGGCGAGAGCCGGGAGGTGTGGCTGCCACTGGAGACGCAGGAGGGCGCGGGCGCCGCCCTGGTGGACGTCCCCGTGTCCTGGCCGATCGGCAGCGCGGTCCTCCGGTACGAGCGCGACGGCCGCACCCGGCCCGTCGGCTCGATGCAGTACACCCCTCGGGCGGACGCCGCGGTGCAGGCCCCGGTGGCGGTCGCGGACCCCCGGGGGCTGCTCGACGAGGTCGACGGAGAGAGCCTGCAGTGGCTGGTCCGGTCACTGGAGTTCACCTACGGCCTGCCCGCCGATCGACTCGATCCCACCCTCCTCGCCGGTGGCCCGGTCGGCAACGGCTCCAGCAGCACCGCGCTGGTCGGGGTGACCCTGCCGTCCGGCGCCACCGCGGCCGCTCTCGCGGAGTTCTGGGCGACGTCGGACTCCGCCGCGGGGATGACCAACACGGTCGCCATCGGGCCGTGGCCGGCCGGCACGGCGCTGCACGACCGGGTCGTCGCCGTCCCCACCGCCAACTCGATCACGGTCAGCGGGCCGGCCGGGGGAGTGCGCGCCGAGGTGCTCCTCGCCGACGGGACGGTCTCCGCCGCACTGCCCCTGGTCGACGGCGCCGGCACGGCCTCGATCGTGCCGCCGGCTCCCGACTCGGTGCGGGTCCTCGACGCCGCCGGCGAGGTCCTGGCCGAGGTGCCGGTGTCGGAGGGGGCCGGATGAGCGAGCCCGCGTCGGTCATCGCGATGCGCCAGCTGGCCGCCGAGGCCCGGGCCCGGGCGCGGTGGTCAGCGGCGCTGCGCGCGCCGGTACAGGAAGGCGGCCACCCCGGCGAGGACGGCGCCGAGGAACAGCTGTGCGACTCCCACACCCGCCTGGTCGCTGGCGAACCAGGTCACCGACGACACCAGCAGGACGACGGCGACGCCGGCCGCGAGGAGGGCGACGAGCCGCTCGCGGCGGTCTCCGGGTGAGGTCACCCCGACGACCCTAGGCCCTTGTCAGGCAAGCAGCTACTTGCCTATCCTCCTGCCATGGGCGACGTGTCGGGGAGCGTCTACCGCGCCCTCGCGGACCCGACCCGGCGGGCCATCCTCGACGAGTTGCAGGAACGCAGCGGCCAGACCCTCTTCGAGCTCTGCGCCCGGTTGGTCAGCCGGCACGGGCTGTGCTCGTCGCGGCAGGCCGTGTCCCAGCACCTCGGCGTCCTCGAGGAGGCCGGCCTGGTGCAGACCCGCCGGGAGGGTCGCTACAAGTTCCACGACCTGGACACGTCGCCGCTCCGGGCCATCACCGACCGGTGGCCCATCGACCCCTGAGGAGGGACCGTGCGGATCAACCTGGCCAGCGTCTGGGTGGACGACCAGGAGAAGGCGCTGCGCTTCTACACCGACGTGCTCGGCTTCGTGAAGAAGACGGACGTCCCGACAGGCGAGTACCGCTGGCTGACCGTCGTCAGCCCGGAGGCCCCGGACGGCGTGGAGCTGCTGCTCGAGCCCGACGCGCACCCGGCGGCCCGGCCGCTCAAGGAGGCGCTCGTCGCCGACGGCATCCCGTTCACCTCGTTCGCCGTCGACGACGTGCACGCCGAGTTCGACCGGCTGAAGGGGCTCGGCGTCACCTTCACCCAGGAGCCGGCGGCCATGGGTCCGGTGACCACCGCGGTCCTCGACGACACCTGCGGCAACCTCATCCAGATCGCCAGCGCGTAGCCGGGTCAGCGGGGGACGGGGGCCCCGTCCCGCTCCCCCGCCAGCCGGTCGCGCTCCGCGGGCCAGCGGGCGAGCGCGTCGGTCAGCTCCTGGTGCAGGAAGGCCATGAAGTCCCGGGTCTCGGCGAGCCGCCGGCCTCCCGGCCGCTCCGTGCCGAGGACCTCCAGGCCACCGGCGACCGCCTCCTCGAAGCGGTGCAGGCTGGCCAGCTCGGCCGTCATGAACCGCGACCAGAGGTCGCGGTCGTCGAGCACGTACAGGTCGCTGCGGGTGCCCGGCTCGCGTTCGCGCACGAGCAGCCCGACCTGCACGAGCTGGCGGACGGCGCCGCTGATCGCCGCCGGGCTGACCCCGAGACCGCGGGCGAGGTCGCCGGCCGTGTACCTGTCCGCGTCGTCCGCGAGCGCGTACGCGAGCACGCGCGCCGGCATCGGCGCCATGCCCGCCTCCCGCAGCACGAGGGCGAAGCGCTCCACGAACCGCAGCAGGGCGATCCGCTCGTCGTCCCCGACGTCCGCCACCTGCGCCTCCCACCCTCGGCCGAACATCCACCAGGGTACCGGAGCGTCGCATCATGATAGATGTTCACAACTTCGTGAAGGTTGTGTAGCTTCAGGCGATATGGACACCGCCATCTCGATCGCCGGCCTGGTCAAGACCTTCGGCGCGACCCCGGCACTCGACGGCCTCGACCTCGAGGTGCGGACCGGGGAGGTGCACGGCTTCCTCGGCCCCAACGGAGCCGGGAAGTCGACGACCATCCGGGTGCTGCTCGGCCTGCTGCGCGCCGACGCGGGCGTCGTCCGGCTCTTCGGGGGCGACCCCTGGGCCGATGCCGTCGCCCTGCACCGCCGGCTGGCCTACGTGCCCGGCGACGTGACGCTGTGGCCCGGCATCACCGGCGGAGAGGCCATCGACCTGCTCGGCCGGCTGCAGGGCGGCCTCGACCCGGCCCGCCGCGCGGAGCTGCTGGAGCGCTTCGCCCTCGATCCGCGGAAGCGGGCGCGCACCTACTCGAAGGGAAACCGGCAGAAGGTCGCCCTGGTGGCCGCACTGGCGTCGGACGCCGAGCTGTACGTGCTCGACGAGCCCACCTCGGGCCTCGACCCGCTGATGGAGGCGCTGTTCCAGGACCAGGTGCGCCGGCTGCGCGCGCAGGGCCGCACGGTGCTGCTCTCCAGCCACATCCTCGCCGAAGCGGAGGCGCTCTGCGACCGGGTGAGCATCATCCGGCACGGCCGGACGGTGCAGAGCGGCAGCCTGGCCGAGCTGCGCCACCTGACACGGACCACGATGACGGTGGAGACCGCCCGGCCGGCCACCGGCCTGGCCGAGCTCCCCGGCGTCCACGACCTGCGGGTCGACGACGGCCGGGTGCGCTTCGACGTCGACAGCGACGCCCTCGACGCCGTCGTCCGGCGCCTCGGCGGGTTCGGCGTCCGCGCGCTGACCAGCGCCCCGCCGACGCTGGAGGAGCTGTTCCTCCGCCACTACGGCGAGGACCTCGCGGCCGATGCGGCGGAGGACGGACCGGTCCGCACCTCCGAGGCGGTGCGGTGATGGAGCGAGCTCGCGAGCTCACCGACGGGTACAGCACCGCCGGGGCACCCGCGCTCGAGGGAACCGGCGCACTGCTGCGCTTCGCGCTGCGCCGGGAGCGGGTGCGGCTGGTGGTGTGGGTGGCCGTGGGCGCGGGGCTGGTCGCCGCCCAGGCCACGGCCAGCCAGGCCCTCTACGACTCCCCGGAGGACCTCGTCGCCTACCGGGCGTCGGTCGGCAGCAACGCCGCGACGATCGCGTTCGGCGGGCCGCCGGTCGGCCTGGACACGGTGGCGGGGACGGTCGCCTTCGAGATCTCCGCCTTCCTCCTCCTGGTGGCCGCGCTCATGGCCCTGTTCACCACCGGCCGGCTCTCCCGCGGGGACGAGGAGGCCGGCCGCACCGAGCAGCTGCGCGCCACCCGGGTCGGCCGGCACGCCCCGCTGCTGGCCGCCGTCCTGACCGCAGGCCTGGCCTGCGCGGCCCTGGTGCCGGCCGTCGGCGCCGCCGCCGCGGCCACCGGGCTGCCCGCGACCGGCTCCTTCCTCCTCGGCGCGTCGGCCGGCGCCGTCGGCCTCGTCTTCACCGGGATCGCCGCCGTCGCGGCGCAGGTCACCGGCTCCACGCGCGCCACGTACGGGGTGGTCGGCGCGGTGTTCGGCGTGGCCTTCGCACTGCGGGCCGTCGGAGACGTGGAGGGAACCGCGCTGGTGTGGGCGTCCCCTCTCGGCTGGGCGCAGGCCACCCACCCGTGGTCCGACGACCGGTGGGCCCCCTTGCTGCTCTGCCTGGGAGCCGCCGCGGTCCTGCTCGCGCTCGCCGTCGTCCTGCTCGACCGCCGCGACCTCGGAGCGGGCCTGGTCGCGCCCCGTCCGGGTCCGGCGGCAGCGTCCCGGGCCCTGCTGTCCCCGCTCGGCCTGGCGTTCCGGCTGCAGCGCGCCGCGCTCCTCGGCTGGACGGTCGGCCTGGTGCTGCTCGGCGGGGTCTACGGCGCCCTCGCCGGGTCGGTGGAGACGCTCTTCGCGGACAACCCCGAGGCCCGCGCGTTCCTGCCGGACGCCGGCAGCCTGGTCGACGCCTGGTTCGCCACGACGCTGGCCACGACCGCGCTGCTCGCCGCGGGCCACGCCGTCTCGTCGGTGCTGCGTGCACGGGGAGAGGAGGCCGCCGGCCGCGCCGAGCCCGTGCTGGCCACCGCGACCGGCCGGGCCGCCTGGCTGGGTGGCCACGGAACCGTGGCGCTGCTGGGCTCCGCCGCCCTGCTGATCGCCTCCGGCGCGGCCGCCGGGGCGGTGCGCGCGGCGGCCGGCGGCGCCGCGGAGGACGTCGGCCGGCTGCTCGTCGCGGCGCTGGCGTACCTGCCCGCCGTGTGGGCGGTGGCAGGGCTGGCGGTGGCCCTGTCCGGACTGCTTCCCCGTGCGGCGGCCACCCTCGCGTGGACGGCGGTGACCTACGTGGTCGCGGCGACCCTGTTCGCCTCGGCGATGGACTGGCCGGCCTGGGCCGACGACCTCTCGCCGCTGGGGTGGACCCCGACGGTGCCGGCCGAGGAGTGGACGCTGCGACCCCTCGCCGTCCTCACCGCCGTCGCCGCCGGCCTCGTGGCGCTCGGATTCGGGGCCTTCCGGCGGCGCGACCTGGCCACCGGCTGACAATGGCCCCGTCCAGGACCCGCCGCGAGCCTGGTGACGTACTGGGCACGGCCACCCTTTCGGTAGAAGGACCCCCTCCTCCCCACCGCTCGCACGCTCGCGGCGGTGCCCGGGAGGGGGCCGAGAGGCGGGGGAAGGGTGGTCTTTCAGTCGGCCTGGTTCGGCGGTTCGCCGGCGGCCCGCGCCTCGGCGGCCCGCACGGGGTCGTACGCGCACGCATCCCCGATGTCGGTCACCGCCGCAGGGTCGTCCGTGGTCGCGCCGGCCGACGGCGCGGCGGACGGCGTGGGGGACGGCGCGGGGGACGGCGTGGCGCTGGGCGCAGGAATCCCGTTCGTCGGGGCGTCGTCGGCCGCCGGGGCGGGGTCGATCGCCTCCTCGGCGATGGCCCGGATCCGGTCGTAGTCGGGGTAGGCCGGATCGATCACCGTGTCGTCGAAGACGACGCTGCGGATCTCGGCGTCCTTGACCAGGAAAGCGAGGTCCACGAAGTCGTCGAGGGCCGACCGGGGGATATCGGTGCTCACGATGTCCTTCGTGGTGGCGGCCAGCCGCTGGTAGCGCTGCAGCAGGGTGACCGGATCGGCGGCGTCGATGATCGCCTTGATCGCGCAACGCTGGCGGGCCATCCGGTCGTAGTCGCTCAGGCCGTACCGACCGCGGGCGAAGTCCAGCGCCCGCTCGCCGTCCATGTGCTGGTCCGGGCCGGGGGCGATGTAGTCGTCCGGCAGTTCCTCCCCGACGATGCCGTTGATCGGCACCCAGTAGTTGACGTTGACGGTGATCCCGCCGAGGGCGTCGACCAGCCGGCTGAACCCGTCGAGGTTGACCAGCACGAAGTAGTGGATGGGCAGGCCGAGCGCCTCCCCGACACCCAGCTTGAGGAAGTCCGCTCCCGGGTCGTCGGTGGGACCGAGGATGTCGGGGTACCAGGCCGGCCCGGTGCGGTAGACGGCGTTGAGCAGGCTGTCGGACTCGTTGGCGCCCTCGAACCCCTCCGGGTAGACCTCGGCCAGCGGGCTGTCCTCCGGGAAGGGCAGGTCCTGCAGGTTGCGGGGCAGGCTGAACAGCACCGTGTCCCCGGTGCTGGTGTCCATGCTGGCCACGATGACCGTGTCGGTGCGGACGCCCTCGCGGCCCTCGCCGCCGTCGCCGCCGAGCAGGAGCACGTTGAGCCGCTCCTGGTCGCCGAACGGGTCGGGGGTGTCCTCGACCGTGGCCGAGTCCCGGTCGGCGAAGAGCCCGTCGAGCAGGCCGCGATGGGCGAGCGTCACCTGGCCGGCCGTGGCGATCGGGTAGGCCAGCGCGGCCACCAGGGCGGCGACGAGGACGCCGCCCACCACCTGCCCGCCGCGGGAGGTCCGGGGCGGCAGCAGCATCCGGTAGCCGGCCACGACGACGGCGACCCAGAGCAGGCCGACGACGAGGATCCCGCCGAACACCCAGGTCAGCGCGGTGGGGTCGACGGCGATCTGCGCGGCGGTCCGCCGGCCGGCGGTGGCCAGCCACGCGGCGCCGCCGACCAGGAGCAGGAGGGTGGCGAGGGTGATCACGCCGAGCCGCCGCCGGCCGGCCGCGAGGAACGCCGTCCCCGGCACCACGGTGTTGAGGACGGTCAGCGCCAGAGCCGCCGGGAGGCTGCGCCCCCGGGTGCGCCCCCGGGTGCGCGGCCGGTGCGCGGCCTCCGGGGGCGGTGGGAGGGGCCGGGACGGGCCGATGGGGCGCGTCGCGTCCCATTCGTGCTCGCTCACGTACCCTCCTCGCTCCAGTCCGGTCGGCCGGGGGTACAGCGCGGCCGGACCCCGTCTCCGGTCCATGCTGCCACTCATCGCGCGGTCGTACCGCCGTCGCGACCGCGCCGACCTGCACGGACACCCGTCCGGGTATCCGCACCGTAACTCCGCTCACCCCGGGCGGGCGCACCGCGGGCGGCACGCTCCGCGCGGACCCACTCCGTAAGCTCGGTGCACGTGCGGCTCGCCACCTGGAACGTCAACTCGATCCGCACCCGCGCCGACCGGGTGGCCGCCTGGCTGCAGCGCTCGGACGTCGACGTCCTGGCGCTGCAGGAGACCAAGTGCCGCGACGACCAGTTCCCCGGGTCGCGCTTCACCGACCTCGGCTACCGGGTCGCGCACGTCGGCCACTCGCAGTGGAACGGCGTGGCGATCCTGTCCCGCGTCGGCCTGGAGGACGTCGAGACCGGCTTCCCCGGCCAGCCCGCCTGGGGCACGTCCGACCCGGCCGCCGAGGCCCGGGCCCTGGGTGCCACCTGCGGCGGGGTCCGGGTGTGGAGCCTCTACGTCCCGAACGGCCGCACGCTGACCGACCCGCACTACGGGTACAAGCTGCGCTGGCTCGAGGCGCTGCGGACGGCGGCGGACGGCTGGCTGGCCGCGGACGCCGGCGCGCAGGTCGCCCTCGTCGGCGACTGGAACATCGCCCCGCAGGACGACGACGTGTGGGACGTGCGGCTGTTCGCCCACTCCACCCACGTCTCCGAGCCCGAGCGGGCCGCGTTCCGGGCGATCGTCGACGCCGGGTACGCCGACGTCGTCCGCCCGCACGCTCCCGGGCCCGGCGTCTACACCTACTGGGACTACACCCAGCTGCGGTTCCCCCGCCGCGAGGGCATGCGGATCGACTTCGTGCTCGGCTCGCCGGCGCTGGCCGGCCGGGTGACAAATGCCCTGATAGATCGCGAGGAACGCAAGGGAAAGGGCGCGAGCGACCACGCGCCCGTCATCGTCGAGCTGGCCGACTAACGGAGCGAAGGGGCGTCCTGGGGCACATCTGGGGCACACGAGGCCCTGGCTGCGTCCCACGCCGCGTCGACGGCGCTGCGCGTCCGGTCATCCGAGTCCGGCATCAGGTGCCCGTAGGTGCTCAGGACCAGCGAGGCGTCCTCGTGCCCCAGCCGCTCGGCGACGGCCACGACCGACTCACCGGCCGACAGCAGGACGCTGGCGTAGTGGTGCCGCAGGTCGTGGCTCGTCGTCCCCTTCGGTAGCCCCGCCTCGGTCACCGCCCGGCCCATCAAGTTGTGGCCGTAGTAGACGTGCCCGAGCGGAGCCCTCGTCCGGGTCGTGAAGATCGTTCCGTCCTCGGCCGCTGGAGACGCTGTCAGGTGGGCGGCCAGCGCTTCAGCAACCACGCGAGGAAGCGGGATCGTCCGCCTCGACCGGGGAGTCTTCGGCTCGCTCCGCTCGCCCTTCGATCCCTGGGTGAACTGCCACTCGATCCGCACGGTGCGGCGCAGGAAGTCGACGTCCTGGACGCGGAGAGCAAGCAGCTCGCCGATCCGGAGCCCGAGCCCGGCCTGGGTGAGGACCATGGCCCGGTAGCGCTCCGGCATGGCCCGGGCGAGCGCCGCTACCTGCTCGACCGACAACGGCACGACCCGCTCCCTCTCGTGTCGGGGAAGCTGGATGCGGACGACGGGCGAGGAGGCCACAAGTCGGTCGAGGACCGCGGCCCCGTACACGCTTCTCAGCAGCCCAACCGCTTGTCGCAGGGTGGTCGGGGCCAGCACTCTCGACCGGTCGGTGGCCCACGCTTGGACCTCGGATGGGCGCACGTCCGCGAGCCGCCGGCCACCGAGACGCGTCCCGTCGATGTGCAGCCGGATCATCATCTCGGTCCGCCGCGCCGTGGTCGGCCGGTGCGGGCGGGTCTCCGCCCACCTCCGGGCGTACTCGGCGACGGTGGTCTTCGAGGGTTCGACGTAGGTGCCGCGGGCCTTGTCCGCCTCGACCGTGGCCGCGTGACGATCGGCGTCGCCCTTCTTGCCGAAGGACTTCTTGCGTTGCCTGCCCTGGTCGTCCCGCCACCGCGCTTCGTAAGTCGTCCGCCCGTTGCGGACCCGCTTCTCAACGCTCGCCATGGCTGACTCCTCAACGTCTTCGACGCGGCCTGGCTGGCCGTCGGCGTCCTTGCTTCTCGGGGGACGGAACGAATCGGCACGCAGCATGCCGAAGGGATCCGACGAGGCCAGGGCGGCGGCCCACGGGACTGCGGCCCTTCGCCGAATCGCTATCCAGCGGCACTTCGACCCGACTGCTCCTCGACCCACGCCTGGAGGTCGTCACGGCGGTAGAGGACCCGGCGGCCGAGGCGGAAGCTGCGCGGGCCGGTGCCGAGGTGGCGCCAGTATCGGAGGGTGGCGACGGGGGCGCGGAGGAGTTCGGCGGCCTCGGTGATGGTGAGCAACTCGGGCTCGCGGCGGGCGGGGTCGTCGGACATGGCTGGCTCCGGTGGGCTCGAGTGGGCTGTGCTCCGTCAGGGGGATAAGGCGCCATTCGGGCGCGATTGGTGACAGCCGGCCACCGATAGCTTCCGAAATCCTCCGGTTCTCCTCCTGTTGCCGGTGTCCGGGCCCCGCCGACGGCCGGTTGGCGGCGGGCCTGGTCATCGGCCGATGACTGGCGCGGCGCCGCCACTTGCGAAAGAGGGTCCCCGCCGCTCGGCCTCCGGCCGGGGGACGTGGGGTGCCGGCGGGACCGGCCTCGGGGGAGCGGGGGCCATCCGGTCGCGCGAGTAGTCCTGGCGGTCGCGGGCGGCCTCGCTGGCGGCCAGTTCGGCGGCGTGGCGGGGGCCGAGGTCGGCCCGGTCACGGCCGAAAACTGCGATCCATTGGGCCCGGGCCTCGGCTCGGTCGTCGGCGACGAGGTGCGCGGTGTTGGACAGGCGTCCGCGGGTCATGCCGACGTAGGCCGAGGCGGCGCCGGTCTGCTCGCCGATCACCACGTGCGCGGTGGGCACGGTGTCACCTTGCACGCCGTGCGCCGTGCTGGCGTAGGCCAGCTCCACGTGGTCGGTGACGTAGTGAGCGGGCAGCACCCGGACCGGTGCGGCGGCCGGGGTGACATCGCCCCGGGATACGTCACCGGTGGCCGTGCCGGTGACCAGCAGCCCGCCGCGTCGCCCGACCGCGGTGACCGTCCACGTGTCCCGGTTGGCCACCTCCAGGTTCCGGTCGTTGCGCCGCGTGGCTATCCGGTCGCCCGCGCCGATCCGCTGACCGGCCCGCGTGGTCACCACCTGGGCGTCGTCGACGCGGCCGTCGGCGACCAGCCGGTCGCGGATGGCGGCGTTGAGCTCGGTGACCTGCTCGCGGGTGCCGGCCACCACCGCGACGTCGCCCGCCCGGGGGTCGTGGGCGGCCGTCGCGGCCAGGGCGTCCTGCAGCGCTGCGGAGTCGGGGTGCAGCCGTATCCGGCCGAGCGCGAGGAGGGCGTCGAACACCACACCCGGGGTGTCACCCCGCCGCATGGCCAGCGTCAGCTCGGCGTACTCACCGTCCGAAATCGTCTGGCCGGTGCTGTCGGTGCGGGTGAAGCGGTGCACCGACTCCAGAGTCACGTGGGCGGCGGGGTCGACCTGGGCTGCGGCCAGGTCCAGGACACCGCCGCGGCCGACCGCGGCCAACTGGTGACGGTCGCCGAACAGCGCCAGCCGCGCCCCGGCCTCGTCGGCGACGGTGAGCAGCGCGCGGGCGGTGTCCTGGTCGAGCATGCCCGCCTCGTCGACGACCAGCAGGTCGTCGGGCCGCAGCTGGGCTCCCCCGGGCGGCCCGGTGTGGATGCGGCCGGTGACCGGGTCAGCCTCGCCCGGGGTGAGTCGGGTCCACTCGCCGTGCTCGGTCCAACGCCAGCCGTGAGCGAAGACCAGGGACGCCGCCGACCCGGTGGCCGCGCCGACCTCCGCGCGGGCGACCTGGGCGGCCTTCAGCGTCGGGGTGACCACCATCAGCCGCCGTCCCTGCCCTTCGAGCAGGGCGCGCGTGGTGGTCAGGGTGGTGGTCTTGCCCGCCCCGGCCGCGCCCTCCACCACGACCAGCCTCTGGTCGCCGGTCAGGACGGCGACCGCGGCGGCCTGACCAGCAACCAGCCTTGCGCCGCCGCTCGCGAGGTGGTCCGGGAGTGTCAGGTCCGGGTCCGGTCCGCCGATCGCGGCGCGGGCGGCGACCCGGGCGACCAGGTCGGCCTCCACGGCGAGCACCGGCCGCGAGGTCCAGCACCGGACGTGTTCGGGCACCCCCTCCCGATCCACCAGCGGAACGCACCGGTCGAGCGCGCGGGCGGTGAGGTCCTCGGCCAACTCGCCGCGCACCACCGGATCGGCGACGATGCCTTCCGCGGCGATCAGCCGCTCGACCTCGCCGCGGACATCGGCCGCGTTCCAAGCCGAGCGGCCAGCGGCCAGCCGGATCAGCACGGTGTCGACGGCAGCCTCGCGGTCCAGTGCGCCGACCGGGGTCGGCGCCAGCGAGACGGGGAGGGCAGGATTGCGATAGCCCAACGCCCCCAGCTCGGCTCGCCACCGTGCCACGAGGTCGGCCCCCGACTGTGGGGTGACCTTGTCCGGGCGGCCCTCGGCCCAGGCGCGGGCGTCCCACGCCCGGCGCAGCGCCGGACCGGCCTGCTCACCGGGATGCGCCGCGGTCCACTCGCGCTCGTAGCGGTCCAGGTTCCGCGCGATCTGGGCCGCCCGCGCGCTGAACGGGCCCACATACTCGGCGAGCTCCCGAATTTCTCCTGTTCCGTCCAGGGTGTAGCCGTGGGCGACCAGGGCCGCCCGGAACTGCGGATCGCAGGCCACCGCGGCGTGCCCGATGCCGTTGAGCGCGGCGAGGAAGTCACGCACGCCGACGGTGTGCAGGCCTCGCCACCGACCGGCCGCGAACACCCGTGCGTTGAGTTGCAGGTGCAGATGCCGGTGCGGATCTCCGGCGCGGGAGGTGTGGTGCCGCACGGTCACCGCCTCCAGCAGCTCCACCGGCACCTGGACCTGCCGGCCGCGAGGGCCGACCCGGGTGGTCGCGTGGGCGGCCAGCCAGCCGATGATCTGGGCGGCGGCCCGGTCCTGCGCGGCATCGTAGGCGGCCGCGACGTCGTCATGCAGAGCCGCGGCCAGCGACCAGGACTTCGGGCCGTTGACTACCACCTCGACGAAGCGCACCGCACGCTCATCGGTGCGCAGCCGCCCCCGCGGGTCGCCGGTGTCCGGGTCGCGGCCGGCCACCCAGGTCTCGTAGCCATCGCCCGCCAGCGGTGCTCGCTCGGCCACCCGTCCGTCGCGGGCCACGAATCGGCGGGCCAGGCCGGCGCCCTCGGCCAGGTAGTAGTCATCGGCCCGGCCGCGGTCGGCCTCCAGATACGCCCTGGCGGCCGCCGCAGCACCGGCATACACCTTCATTCCACCGCGCATTCCCAATGCCACCCAACAATGACCAAAAGGTCGTCCCTAGAAAAAGGTGGCGGGCCCCGCGAAGCGGGGCCCTGACTACCGCTATTGGTAGCATGCGTGCCGCCTCTTGACGCCTCTTGACGCCTCTTGACGAGTACCGCCTCTTGACGAGTACTTTGCTAGCCCGACGAAGGCCATAGTGGCGGGCGAAAAGTCTTTGCGATGATTCCATCTTGTTGGCTATTCACGGCAGTTTTCGGTCTGGAAGCCCGGCGCGTTTTTCGTCTCGGCGAGGGGCGTCGACCACAATCACCCCCGTGCTGCGCAAGCTCGCATCACCCACTCCAGCGACGCGCTGTCGCGGGGCGCTAAGCGCCTCACCGGACGGGGGCTACGGGGGGCCGGCGGGGTGTCCCGGTCGTCCTCCCCATGCGGGAAGGTTCACCGGGCGGGTCTTACGGGACGGCGAACGAGCGGCACCTGCCCTGTCCTGCGGTGTTCCCGGCTGGGGGTCCGGTTACGAGACAGACTTCTTGTCGTCCGATAGACGGTCCTGCGCGAGCTCGAGACTAATGCGGTCCACGCTTCGCGCCGTGTTGGACAGCACGACCGCGGCGCTGTTCTGGCCGGGTGCGAACCCGGCGAAGGAGCGGCAGCCCCACGTGCCGCCGTTGTTCCAGACGACGCGGGCGCCCGAGACGGAGCTCGCCGAGCAGCGGGCCTGGGCCGACCACGTCACCGCGCTCGCCGACCTGGCGAACGGCCGCTGGGCGAGGGTGGGGGCATCCCAGTGCTCCGGGTGGCGGCTGCAGGCAAACGGCCAGGAAGCGCAGCAGGTTCCTCGGCGCTGGAACGCAGGCTGCCGGTCGCGGGCATGAGATCCTGCAGCGGCGGCCGGAGACCGCCGCGCCGGGAGTGGCCCGGGAGCAGCGTGCATAAGGATGTCGGGTCTGCCTGCGTCGGCCGCAGTTGAGGAAGGGCGGAATGTACAACCTGATTGTGGGCGCCGTTGACGGGACTCTAGGCGTTGGCCGGTTCCTGGAAGTGGTCGAGCCTGGACTGGAGGAGATCGTGCGTCCAGGGGGAGTGCCGGATACCACTCGTCTATTGGAGCTGCCCACGCTGTTGATGCCCGAGCTAGGCGATAACCGCAGCCCACAGGTCGCTCAGGTCGGAAACGTCCTCTCCGTGGCGAAGACAGGCCGCGACTACCGGTTCCGATTCCTGCGGAATCCGGCAGTCCCCCCGATCCCCTTAGATCAGGTCGAGGCCGCCGCCGCCCGCCTGCACATTGGCGACTGGGATCTCACGCGGACGCGTTGGTCGGTGAAGAAGGCCGACCTCTACCAGGTGCTTCTTGAAGACAACTTGGCCGGTGTGTCAGCGCCGACGGCATTCGTCATCCCGCCTGGCCCGCCCGATCGCAACCGGATCGCGGTCATGATGCCGTTCGGCGCCGCGTTCAATGGCGTGTGGGAAACTTTGAAGGCTGCCGGCGCGGCAGGTGGCTGGACTTGTCAGCGGGCCGACGACATCTGGGAAAACAGTGTATTGATTAATGATGTCGTCGCTCTTATCGCGCGATCGAAGGTCGTGATATGCGACCTCACGGGCCGCAATGCCAACGTCTTCTACGAAGCCGGGATCGCGCATGCACTGGGCCGTGAGGTGATCCTAATTACCCAGTCGGCCGCAGATGTTCCCTTTGATCTCACTCATCATCGCTACGTCAAGTACCTGGCTAACGCACAAGGACTGGCCGATCTGCAGTCTACGCTCACGGCCCGCCTTCAGACTTTGATGTCGAAGTGATCGCCCCCGAATGACCCAGACACGCGTGTCGACAGTTAGTGGCGCTTATCCGAGTGGGCGTCACTCCGCCGGAGGCCTACCGCATGGCGTCCGCGGCGTCGGTGCCCGATCCCAGCATTCGGTAGGCGTTTGGGCGTGAAGTTCCCGGCGGCGCCCACGCCGTCGGCCCGGTCGGGCGGTGCGACGTCTCGTAGGCTAGCGCGGTGCCAGTCCCAGCGGCTCAGCCCGTGCGCCTGTTTGTCGGCTCATCCGCCGAGGGCCGTGAGGTCGCGCACAACCTGCAGGCGGTTCTGGAGGGCCGCGGGGTGTGTGAGGTCGAGGTCTGGGACCAGAGCGTGTTCGAGCCCTCCGGCTACGCGCTCGACTCGTTGCTCGATGTCGCGGCCCGGTCCGACTTCGCCGTCCTGGTCGCCTCGCCGGACGACGTGACGGTGAGCCGCGGCGACACCGCGGCCTCAGTACGTGACAACATCGTGCTGGAGTTTGGGCTGTTCACGGGTGCCCTCGGCAGGCAGCGCACCTACCTGCTGGCAACTGGGCCGGCGAAGTTGCCGACCGACACGCTGGGGCTGACCCGGCTGCCGTACCGACCGCGAACAGACGGCAACCTGCGCGCGGCTGTCAACGACGCCGCCCTCCAGGTCGCGCGGCAGGTCGCGGCGCTCGGCCGGCGCGTGGACGGTGCCGCCGTTCGCGGTCGGTCGGACGACGAGGCCCTGGCGGCCGAGATCGCCCTCCTGCGCGCCAACGCGGAGGCCCAGGGCTGGACCGTGAAAACCGACAGCGTGACCACGTTGCGGCTACGGTCACCGCGCGGGCGGCTCCACACGCTCACGAAGGGCAGGCCAGAGGCCACGCGCGCAGACCTCAGGCGCTTCGCTCGCGAACTTCGCGCCGCCGGGGTACGGGTCAACCAGGCGGTCCGGCGGCCGGTCGAGGCGTCCCCCTACTGAGGTCGAGGCGTGTCCCCCTGCTGGCTCTGCCGTTGCGGACCTGGCCGCGGCAGGGGGACGGCGCTCCAACCCGGGCTCTACCGGGGGCACCCGAAGGGTAGTGCCGCGCCTCGGCCGTTTCTCCGCAGGTCCGTATGGCCAACGGCGTCGCGCCCCTGGCCCCCGCCACCTGGGCGGTAGTTGAACCCGTTCCTGCGGTTCCGCGGCGCTGCCCAGCGTAGCTGTGCCGCGCCGTCAACCCTGGTGCCATCCGCAGCCGACCGCCGGGTCCGTCCGGGCCGGGCAGAGGAGGAGGCCCGGCCATGGCTATCCCAGTGAGCTACCCCTTCGTGGCGGCGAAGTAGGAACCTGCTTCGGATGCTCTCGACGGCCCAGACCGGAACGTTGGGCTATGACCGCGGGGATCGCCTTGCGGCCGCGGGGACTCTCGGCGCCGGCCATGGCCTCGGACGTCGCCGAAGCCGGTTGCTCTCGCGGGATACCGTCAGCCGTAGCGAGTACGCCAGAGGTGTGCCTCCCTTCGATGGTGACGATGCTCTACGCATGGGCGGCGCCTTCGCGAGTTCGACGGCCGGGGCCTACCGGCGCGTTCGCCGAGACGTGCCCGCCCCGGTACTCGACCGGCTGATGACCCACCTCGGCGTGGTCCCCGCCGATCGCGCTGTCGACCTCGGCGCCGGTACGGGGCAGGTCGCGGTGCCGCTGGCGGCCCGGCTGGCCGGCGTACTGGCCTTGGATCCGGAGCCGGACATGCTCGTCCAGCTGCGTCGCCGCGCCGAGGACGACCATCTGACGAACGTGGTGTGCGCCCTTGCCGTAGATGTCGACCTGCCCGCGCTGACCCGCGCCATCGGGTCGGCTGGCTTCGGGCTGCTGACGGTGGCCAACGCGCTGCACTGGATGAACGCCGGCGCGGTTTTCACCGCCGCGCGGCGACTGCTGCGCCCCGGCGGCGGCATCGCGGTGATCACCCATGGCCGGCCGCTGTGGCTGGGCGAGCGGGACTGGGCCCGGGCGCTGCGCGGCTATCTGGAGGACTGGTTCGGTCCGGCGCGTGCGGGCTGCGGCACCGACGAGGAGACTCTGCTGGAACGCCGAAGGCTGCTCGAGGCGAGCGGGTTCGTCGACGTCGCGGTGCTCGAGCACCACTTCTCGGTGCCGGTGGACGCGGATTTCGTCATCGGTACCTGCACTCGGCGCTGCCGCCGGGCCAGCTGCCCGACGACCGCCGGGACCAGTTCGCCACCGGCGTCCGCGCGGCGCTCAGCCCCCATGGCACCCTCCGAGGGGACGGGTTGGTAGAGGACGTTCCCGTGGAGGTCCTGGTGGGACGGCAGCCGGCAGACTGACCCCCGACGACATCACGCCCGGTCTCTCCGGCGCGTGCCGCCCTCGTCTGGGCTCAGTCCGCGATGATCGGGTTGTCCCGCACCGGCAGGGCCGCGGCGGTGGCGACGACGTGGTCGACCAGGCCGTAGTCGAGTGCCTGCTCGGGGGTGAACCAGCGGTCGCGGTCGGAGTCCCGTTCGATCTGCTCGGCCGGCTGCCCGGAGTGCTGGGACTGCAGCTCGTTGAGCTCGCGCTTGAGCTTGCGCAGCATGTCGGCCTGGATGGTGATGTCCGACTGCGTACCGCCCACGCCGGCCGAAGGCTGGTGCATCATGATCCGGGTGCGGGGCAGCGAGTACCGCTTGCCCGCGGCGCCGGCGGTGAGCAGGAACTGGCCCATCGAGGCGGCCAAGCCCATGCCGTAGGTGGCCACGTCGCAGTCGATGAACTGCATCGTGTCGTAGACGGCCATGCCGGCGCTGATCGAGCCGCCGGGTGAGTTGATGTACAGGTGGATGTCCCGCTGCGGGTCATCGGCCGACAGCAGGAGCATCTGCGCGCACAGTTGGTTGGCGATGTCGTCGTCGACCTGGCTGCCCAGGAAGATGATCCGCTCGCGCAGCAGCCGGTCGAAGATCGCGTCCTGCAGGCTCGCCGGCCCGCCCGGGCCGCGGAGTTGGGGCAAATTCTCGCTGGTAGCGACAAGGTGCATGGGGTGTCCAACCTTCCGTCATGCAGGGGTGACCGTCGCCGGAAGTCTGTCGGGAATGGCGCGAGAGTGCGCGGTGGAATGGTGCGTTCCGCCAACTGCAGAATTGTTGCGCCTTCCGCGAAATGCCATCGACATCGCCGCATGGTTACGTTCTGCGCGACGGGGCTGGCGCCCGGGGCGCGGCACCGGGCGGCACCGGAGCGAGCGGAGGACCGCCGTGGAAGACGACGGACTGTCCTCGATTGCAGCCCAGTACGAGGGTTCCGTAGGGGACTGTCAGCTCGCCTGTGTAGGTGCGTGACTTGATCTTGGTTAAACCAGGTCCAGGCGGCCCGCTGTGTTGGCCGTCAACTCTCGTCGTTGGACGTCCCGCGTCGCCATATCGCGAGGGCACCCGGCGCCTGTCTGCAGGTCACCGTGACCTCACCCTGGAACACGTGGTCCACAGCACGAGCCGTGACCTTCCATGCGCCGCCGATCTCGCTCTGCATCGGCTCATGGTCGTCCTCTGTCGCCCTGTGGTTATGGACGTGCAGGCTCTCGTCCGTGAACACAGCAAACTCCTCGTCAGCGTTGACCGTCGCCCGCGGAGGCAGGTCGCCCACGTACCAAGAAACCACGTAACCGGCCGGCGTTACTTCCACGTCCATGTCCGGCGCAGGAAGGCTGGGCATCGGGGCGACCCTGGGCATTATCAGGCCGCTGTAGTCGAGTCCATAGGGCCTCAAGTCGCCGTATTTTGCAGGAGGATCTGGCAGCATTCGGAGCGGCCTGAACTGGCCTCCGTGATCGCAATAGTCCGTGTCTGATGCCATCAACACGCTGACACTTGGCGGGAATGACACCTGCACACGGACACTCTCGAGGTAACGGTCTGACTCGTTGCGGATCATGAACGTGCCGTGGTCGAGGGTGTGGCGAAGAAACTCAGTGACGACGTCCTCTGTCGCCTCGCGACAGTCTTCCTGCCACTGCTCCACATCGTCCCGGAACTGCTGGGTGGATCGTCGGTCGCCGTGACCCGAAGTCTGCTCCAAGATCGCCTGCATGCCCGAGTTGTACGGGCTGCGCCGAACCGGCGCAGGGATTCCGTCGATGAGCTCATCCGCTGCCGCATGGACCATGCCCTCGATGAGTTCGCGGACGTTGGCGCGACTGGTCCGGTCGAACGCCCCGACGTACGCCACGCTCACCTCCGCGCCGGTGTGCGGTGCCTTGGCGCGTCGGCGCTCCAAGTTCGCCAGGTCGTGGCTGGTTGCGGGGCGAGTCTTGCCCGGCACGCGGACCAGAACCTCGCCGTCGCGGATCGCGAGTTTGGACGTGTCGTCAAAGTAGTCCTTGCGGCAGGCATGGATGCGGTCGCCCCACTTCGGGGGATCTACGATCACCGCCAGGACGAGACCGTCCGGGTGGTTGATGAACTGGTGGTCCCACGTAGGACCGTCCTCACCGACGTATGGCTCGATCAAATCGCGCAGCATCGCTGCGTCCACCGACTCGGCACCAACGAGGGTCTGAGACTGATCGATGCCAACAAACACCACGCCTGACCCGCTTAGGTGCTTCTCGGCGAGGTCGGGCATCCGGTTCGCCATGCCCAGGATCGCCCTGCTCACGACGACGGCGGACCGCTTCCGGTCCTGCCGTTCGGCGAACGAGAGCGAGCCCTTTAGCTCCAAGTAGTCGACTTCCGAAAGGTCTCCCAGTGCCAACGCGTGGTTGACGAGGGCAAGCCAGCCGCCGATTCCGGTGGGCAGGCGAAACAAGACGGCGTCCATGCAGCCGAGTCTCCTCTACGCCACCGACACACTGGGCTCTGCAATAGTCGGAGGCCGACGTGCCTCCGTGCCCGCTCACCGATCCTCCTGCGAGACACCGGTGGCCGGCTGCCTCCATCCCTCGAACCGCGCCGTAGCCGGTTCGGCTCGTGGAACGTCCCGGGGCGACACTCGCTTGACGGCTTGCTCCCGTCAGGCGCAGCGGTTTCTCTCAGCGCGCCGTACGGCAGGAGCGCAGCACCGCGCAGGAGCGGCAGTCCGCGAGGATGAAGGGACCGCTCGGATGAGGAGGTGATGATGACGGGACCGACTCTGTACCTGACCGTGGGACTGCCGGGCACCGGGAAGACCACAGAGGCACGGCGCATCGAGGTCGAGGAGAAGGCGCTGCGTCTCACGAAGGACGAGTGGGTCAAGGCCCTCTACGGGCTCGCCAACCCGCCATCGGCCTCAGACGTGATCGAAGGACGGCTGATCGAGATCGCACTGCGGGCACTCGAGCTCGGCATCAACGTGGTCATCGATTTCGGCCTCTGGAGCCGAGAGGAGCGCTCTGCTCTACGCCAGGCAGCGGCCGACCTGGGGGCGGCGGTGGTGATGCGTTACTGCGAACTCACACCGGCTGAGCAGCGGCGCCGGCTTGACCGGCGCCAAGCGGAAGAGCCGCACACGACATGGCACATGTCCGACGAAGAACTCGCCACGTGGGCTGCCGTCATCGAGGTCCCGACGCCGGGGGAACTGGACGGCAGCGAAGGTGTCAACGATCCACCGGAAGGCTTCTCGACGTGGGGTGAGTGGCGCAGGCACCGCTGGCCTCCGTCGATCTCTTAACCCCAGGGTCACAGGCCGCCGCGCATCGAGCCGAGGGCGCGAGCGATCGTCGTCCGTCGCGTCTCCGTGGGGGATCCCCGCGCGGCGATGGTGCGACCCGCACGCGGGCAGCGGCCCTACTATCCGGTTCGTGGGGGATGGCGAGGCGAGGTCGAGCGCGCGTCCCGAGGCGGCGGTTCTGGCAGCCTTCGACCTCGACGGCGAGCCGCAGTTGCTGGCCGGCGGGCAGGGCCGCTCGTGGCTGGTCGGAGAGGTGGTGCTCAAGCCGTGGGACGGGACACGGTCGGCCCTGCAGTGGCAGGCGGGAGTGCTGACCCGTCTGGACGGCCGGGACGACCTGCGGGTGTCCGTGCCGCTTTGCACCGTCGACGGCCAGTGGAGCAGCTACGGCTGGACGGCCTCGCGCTACCAGCCCGGTGAGCACCTACCCGGCCGTTGGCACGACGTCATCGCGGCAGGACAGCGGCTGCATGCCGCCTTGGCGGACGAGCCCAAACCGGCGTTTCTCTCGACCCGAACCGACATCTGGTCCATCGCCGACCGCGTGGCCTGGGACGAGCTGCCCGTCGAGAACCATGCGGGTGCGGAGCACCTGGACAGACTGTTCACGGCACGGAGGCCGGTGGACGGCGTCGCCCAGCTCGTCCACGGTGACCTGACCGGCAACGTCCTGTTCCACCCCGGTCTGCCGCCGCTGATCATCGACCTCAGCCCCTACTGGCGACCGCCGGCGTTCGCGTCCGCCGTGGTGATTGCCGATGCCCTTGTCTTCGAGGGGGCCGGCGCGGACGTGGTGGCGCCCATGCTGGTGTACCCGGCCTTTCCGCAGTACCTGCTCCGGGCGCTCATCTTCCGAGCAGTCACCGATCACCTGGCCCGACCGCATCTACGCCGACCCGATGCCGACAACCCGTACGAGCCGGCCGTCGACCTCGTGATCGACCTCGCGGCGACGTCTCGGTAGCCGGACCCGCTACGGCGACGTTCGGGCAGGTCGCGCGGCCGTTTGACGGCGTCCCGCAACGGGATCCTCTGCGGGGCACCGGCGCCGCGGAGATCGAGCCGCCGGGATAGTGCCGTAGCGGAATCATCCACGGGCCAGGTCCCTCGAAGCCCAGGCCACGGCAGGGCAGGCGTCGCCGTGACCGGTCACCCGTGAGAAGCCCTCTCTGGCGACCGACAGGTGAAACTGAACGAATGAGCAACGACTTCTTGGGCGACGTGCGGCAGTGGCTGGAGAAGAGCGGGCACGCCTTCGAACTGAGGATCGCCCGGGCATTCCGGGAAGGTCGTGCCAACCCAGTGGACCTGTCGTTCACGTACAGGGACGCCAATAGCGGCGCTCTCCGCGAGGGCGATGTGTTGGCTCAGTTTGGCTGGGAGGCCTTGAACGACACTCCAGCCTCCGTTGAGGTTGTCGTCGAGTGCAAGAGCGGTCGTGACCACCCCTGGGTCGCCTTCTACGACAAGGTCATCGCGAGGGGCTCCGCTCTGAAGGACTGGGTTTACTTCGCCCACGGCCCCTTCGTCGGCGTTACAGAGCCACTCGAGGAAGCCTGGATCGGGCACCCGCCATTCGACTCGCTTCGGATCGCTAGCCACCTCGTGGCTGCGCACACGAAGGATTCGCACAATTCCGCGGGCGATGCGGTGAGACAGGTGCTGAGCGCCGCGGAAGGCCGTCGCAACCGGTACATAGAGAGGCAGGGCCAGGATCGTCGCGGCTGCGTGATCGTCCCGGTCGTTGTAACCGGCGGGCGCCTGGTCGAGTGCCAACTCGGCGCCGACGGGGAGGTCCGCCTCGAGGAGGTCCCCTCGGTCGTGGTCGCAGGGCCCCGTAGCGGCGAGAAGCCGGCTCGGGTCTTCGTCCTTACCGAGGGGGCCGTGAAGCAGTTCGCCCATTCCATCGCGGACTTGGCCATGCAGGCACATGAGCAGGCCCAGTTCCGGTAACCCCACCGTTGGCCGATCCCCTTGCGCGCGTCCCGCGCGGCAGTCCCCCTTATGAGCCTCACGGACCGAAGCCTGACTGGGGGCTCGCTTTCACTTCGAAGCGCGCCGCTCCATTGCCGCCGGGCAGCAGCCGCCGCCATGGAGGTTCCCGATACGAGGCCGGGGGAGCTGATCAAGATGAGCCGAAGATGTCGTTCAGGTTAGGGATTAGGGCCACCCCCGCACCGACGATGAAGCCCAGGAGCGCGACCCTGGCGTCCCTTCGGTGGTTTGGCGCGCATAAGCCGGATCTCCCTTCGCGGCGTCGGGTCGACGATCAGCACGCTCTGACGGTTCCTCGACCGAGTAGCGAGAGGACGGGCCCAACGCACCAGTGCGACCGTTCCCAACACCCCGACGACCGCGGCCGGCGGCCACAGTAGGGGGGATAGCTCGCCGGTAGAGGCTGCGGCGGCGGGGAGAAGGACCAGTGCCGCGATCGCTAGCCCGGCGGCAACCCACGGCCAGCCTGCGAACGTCGGTCGGGGACGACCCAGCTTGACGATCAGTCGAGCCATCTCGTCGGTCACCTGGTCCAGCCGGACGCGGTCGCCGCAGGTGACTGACAGGGAGCCGTACAGGCCCATTTCCTCCGTGCCGACCCGGATGAACGGGAAAGGGTCCTGAGGACCCGCTCCGTTAACCTGCAGCACACCCTCGGGCAGGCGCCGCCCCGTCTCCAAGGTCAAGAACTCAAGGTCGACCCGGCTGGGATCGTCGAGCCGCTCGGGTCGAACCTCATGACTGGTGAGACTGCGCATCACGAGTTCGGCCCCGTCGCCGGACAGCCGGACCATCTCCCTGCCGACCTCGCGTACTGCAGTCAGATCGAGAGACAGCCGGTCGAAGACCACACCGCGGCGTCCCGCAGTGGCAGGCTCCCGGTACACGTCCCCGGCGTTCCGATAGCCCGGCCCTCGCCGCCACCACACCATCGCCGATCTCCCCCGCCTCACACGTGCAGGAGGACCGTAACGGTGAGTGCGCGTCACGACAGCGGGCGGGGCCTCGGCGGACTCCCACCACCTGGCGGGACGTCACCCCAGCAAGCGCGCCCGGTCATCCGGTCGGGTCAAGAAGCGGTCACCCCCGGCCGATAGACACTGCGAACGTTGCGCTTACTGCGACTGCTGCGGATACTGCTGTCAGGTGTGTCGGGGGTGTTGGGGGTGCTCTCCCGGCGACGACGCAGCACACGGTTGCGGCTCCGCCAACACACTAGGAAGAGGCTGATTATGACGTCGCTGCTTGACCCGCCGATCCAGCCCGACGCGACCGATGTGACGACCGCGGCCGACGCGGTGAAGAGCGTCCAGAACTACCTGCGCACCCACAAGCGCAAGGACGCCGTGCGCCTGGTCGTCGAGGACGAGCACCGGGACACCCTCGTCGTCCCCCGGGCGGCGGTCGAACTCCTCGCCCAAGTCCTCGCGCACATGGCCGCTGGCGAAGGCGTCTCGGTGGTCCCATCACACGCCGAACTCACCACCCAGCAAGCCGCCGACATGCTCAATGTGAGCCGTCCGTACCTGATCGGTCTGCTCGACCGCGGTGAGATCGAATACCGCAAGGTCGGCAGCCACCGCCGAATCAAGGCGGAGTCTCTGCTGCGGTACATGCGCGAGGACGACCGCACGCGGCGCGCCGCCGCCGACGAACTGACCGCACTCAGCGAGGAGATGGACCTCCTCTGACGTGGCTTCATTCATCGTCATCTACGACGCGAACGTCCTTTACCCCAGCCTCCTGCGCGACCTGCTGATCCGGGTCGCGCAGGCGGGACTGGTCCGCGCCCGGTGGACCGATGAGATCCTCGATGAGGTCTTCCGCAACCTGACCGAGGACCGTCCCGATCTGGACCCCGAGCGGCTGGCTCGCACCCGCACGCTGATGAACGACGCCATCCGGGATGTCCTGGTCACCGGCTACGAGCCGCTGAAGGAGGTCCTCGACCTTCCCGACGCCGACGACCGGCACGTCCTGGCTGCCGCGATCAAGGTCGGCGCCCAGACGATCGTCACCAACAACCTAAAGGACTTCCCGGTCGAGAGCCTGGACCCGTGGGACATCGAGGCCCGCAGCGCCGACGAGTTCCTGCTCTCGATGGTCGACCTGAACCCGAAGGTCGTCTTCGGCGAGGTCCAGCGCATCGCTGACAGCAAGCGACGCCCGCCGATGAGCATCGACGAAGTGCTCACCGCCCTGAGCAACCAGGGCCTCGTAGAGACGGTGACCGCTCTCCGCTCATGACGCACCAGTCGCGGAGTGGCTGGGGCCGAGCAACGGCGCTGCCCCACCGACGTGCCGGCTAGCGTCCGCGTGGTTGCCCTCCGCCCAGTTCTCCCTGTCCGACCCCATAACCCGCGCCCTCTCCGTCGGTTGAGGCCGGGGGAAGGGTGGGCCGGAGGCCCATCCCCGCAGGGGACGCGTCAGCGCCCTTCCGGCGGCCGGAACCGACGGACAGAATCCGGCGGTCGTGGGGGGCGGTCGCGGCGCCTGCCTGTCGCTCGCCCCCATACACCCGGATGGGCACCTCGATGGAGTCCGGCTCGCTGGGGCACACCTGGGGCACATGATCTTGCGATTGAGACCGATGGGCACTGATTGGCTGTGATGTATTCATGCAGCTCAGGCTGCAAGTCGTCGCCTTCGACCTGGTCAGGCATGCCCGGTCACACCTACTGGGACTACACCCAGCTGCGCTTCCCCCGCCGCGAGGGCATGCGGATCGACTTCGTGCTGGGCTCCCCGGCCCTCGCCGCGCGGGTCGGTGGCGCGCGCATCGACCGCGAGGAACGCAAGGGCAAGGGCGCCAGCGACCACGCCCCCGTGGTCGTCGAGCTCACCCCCTGAACGAGGACCCCGTCCTCCCCGCCCTTCGTAGCGGACCCCCTGCCCCCCCACGGCTCGTCAGAGGACCCCGTCCTCCGCCCCGTCCTCCCCACCCCTCGCACGCTCGGGCGGTGCCCTGGACGGGGCCGGCGGGGCCCTGCAGGGGGCCGGGACGCGGGACGGGGCCGCCCCTGGACGAGGCCGGACCCTCACCGCCGATGAGGGTCCTCTCACCGACCCCTCACCGGACTCTCCTCCGCCGTGGACACCGTGGGTTCACCGCCTCGTCACCGGGGACGCCCACCCCCACGCCGGAGGAAGCCATGCCAGCCGTGTTCGACCGCACCGGGACGCACCCGCGCCGGATCGCCTTCTACTCCCACGACACCCAGGGCCTCGGCCACACCCGGAGGAACATCGCCCTGGCCGCCGCCCTGGTGGCCGGGCACCCGGACACCGACGTCCTCCTGGTGACGGGCAACCCGGAGGCGGCGATGCTGCCGCTGCCCCCGCGCACCGACGTGGTCACCCTGCCGGCCATCGGCAAGGACGCCGACGGGAACTACGCCGCACGGACCCTGGGCGGCCCGCTCGAGCTGGTGCTCGACGTGCGCGCCCGCGTCCTCGAGGCGGTGCTGGGGTCCTTCGCCCCCGACCTGCTGATCGTGGACAAGGTGGCGGCGGGCGTCCGCGGCGAACTGCTGCCGGCCCTCGCCACCCTGCGCGAGCAGGACGGCACCCGGGTGGTGCTGGGTCTCCACGAGGTCCTCGACCGGCCGGCGACGGCGATCGCCGAGTGGGAGCGCTCGGCCACGACCGAGGTGCTCACCGACTACTACGACCAGGTGTGGGTCTACGGCGACCCGGCGGTCTACGACCCGGTCGAGGAGTACCGCCTGCCGGCCGAGGTGGCCGCCATGGTGGTCCACACCGGCTACCTGGGGCACGGCCGCGACGAGGGCCTGCGGACGCGCACGCGGCCGGCCGAACGGGTCCGGCCGCCCGCTCGGCCTGCCCGAGCTGCTCGCGACGCCCGGTGCCCAGCTGCTGGCGCACCGCCCCGAGCGGCGCGCGGGGGTCCGGGTAGCAGGTCGCCAGCAGAGCGTCGGCGCCTACACCAAGGTGGTGCGTTCCGACCGCTGGCCGGGCGTGGCGGCGGCGGCGGCCGAGCGAGCCGCGCGGCTGCCGGTCCGGGTGCCCCGTGTGCTGGCAGCCGACGCCGGTCGGGGCCGGTTGACCACCGCGGCCCTGCCCGGACGGCCGCTGCACGAGCTGCTGGACACGCCCGTGGCGGTGCCGGCCTGCCGCGCGCTGGGCGCGGCGCTGGCCGCCCTGCACGCGGCCCCGGTGCCCGCCGGGACGCCGCAGATC
>NZ_SPQN01000149.1 GCF_004571065.1 Geodermatophilus sp. DF01-2 | reverse complement strand
GAGCAGCTCGCCGCGCTGCAGCCGCAGGTCGAGGTCGGTGAGCGTCTCCGAGCCGGTGTTGGTCAGCGTGCCGGCGAGGGTGACCGTGGCCCCGAGGGTGAGCGTCCGCGGCTCGAGGAGGCCGAGGCCGCCGAGGGCGCGCTGGCCGCGTGGCTCACCGGCGTCCGCGAGCACCGGCCGCACGTCGTCTGGAAGGTCGCCGGCACCCTCGACGGCCGGGTCGCCGCTGCCGACGGCAGCAGCCGCTGGGTCACCGGCCCGGACGCCCGCGCCGCCGTCCATCGGCTGCGCGCCACCTGCGACGCCGTCCTGGTCGGCTCGGGGACGGCGCTGGCCGACGACCCGCAGCTCACCGTCCGCGACGCGGAGTTGCCTCCCACCCACCCGGCCGCCGACCGGCAACCGCTGCGGGTCGTCCTCGACCGTCGCGGCCGGCTGCCCCAGGACGCCCGCGTGCGGGACGGCGCCGCGCCCACCCTGGTCAGCGCCGCCGCCACCCCGCGGGAGCTGCTCGCCGAGCTGTTCGACCGCGACGTCCGACGCGTGCTGCTCGAGGGTGGGCCGACGCTCGCCGCGGCGTTCCTGCGCGAGGGGGTGGTCGACGAGGCGGTCCTGCACCTGGCCCCGAAGCTGCTCGGGAGCGGGGCGCCGCTGGTCGGCGACCTGGGAATCGCCGCCATCGGCGACGCGCTGGAGTTCTCGGTCGCCGGCCTCACCCGCCTGGGCGGGGACGTGGAGGTCCGGCTGCGGCCGACCCGGCACACTGGGGACCGGCGCGCCGCGGACAGCCGCGGCGCGACCGGAGGGAGTTGATCGTGTTCACCGGCATCGTCGAGGAGGTCGGCATCCTGCTCGCCCGCGAAGGGCTCGGGGAGCCGGGCGGGGAGGTGACTGCCGCCCGGCTGCGCATCCGGGCCCGGAAGGCGCTCGAGGGCGTGGCGCTGGGCGACTCGATCGCCGTCAACGGCGTCTGCCTGACCGTCACCGGTTCGGACGGCGAGGAGTGGACGACCGACGTGATGGCCGAGACCCTCCGCCGCAGCAGCCTGGGCGCCCTGGGCGCCGGCGATCCGGTCAACCTGGAGCGGGCGGTCACTCCGCACACCCGCCTCGGCGGCCACCTGGTGCAGGGCCACGTCGACGGAGTGGGCACCGTGCTCACCCGGACGCCGGGCGAGCACTGGGAGGTCGTGCGGGTCGCCCTGCCGCCGGAGCTGGCCCGCTACGTCGTCGGGAAGGGCTCCATCACCGTGGACGGCGCCTCGCTCACCGTGAGCGCGGTCAGCGACGCAGACGACGCCGAGCCGTGGTTCGAGGTCAGCCTCATCCCCACCACCCTGCGCGAGACCACGCTGGGTGCCGTCCCTCCCGGGAGCCCGGTCAACCTGGAGGTCGACGTGATCGCCAAGTACGTGGAACGCCTGTTGGGAGCACGCCCGTGAGCGAGCTCGCGAGCGAACGCATGGGCACAGCAGCGCCGCGAACGCGGCCGACGAGCGCCGGCGAGGAGGATTCGTGAGCGCCACCGTCCGCCTGGACACCGTCGAGGACGCCATCGCCGCGATCAAGGGCGGCCGTCCGGTCGTCGTCATGGACGACGAGGACCGCGAGAACGAGGGCGACCTGATCTTCGCCTCCGAGCTGGCCACCCCCGAGCTCGTCGCGTTCATGGTCCGCTACACCTCGGGCTACATCTGTGTCGCCGTCACCGAGGCCGACGCCGACCGGCTGGACCTGCCGCCGATGTTCCGGGTCAACCAGGACCGGCGAGGGACGGCGTACACGGTCACCGTCGACGCCCGCGAGGGCGTGACCACCGGCATCTCCGCCTCCGACCGGGCGCACACCATCCGGCTGCTCGCCTCACCGGAGACCAACTCCGCCGATCTGGCCCGGCCGGGGCACATCGTGCCGCTGCGCGCCAAGGACGGCGGGGTGCTGCGCCGGCCCGGCCACACCGAGGCCGCCGTCGACCTCGCGGTTCTCGCCGGGCTGCGCTCGTCGGGCACGCTGTGCGAGCTGGTCAGCGAGAAGGATCCGACTGGCATGGCCCGCGGCGACGAGCTGCGCGTGTTCGCCGACGAGCACGACCTGTGCCTGATCTCCATCGCCGACCTGATCGCGTACCGCAAGCGGTTCGACAAGCTGGTCGAGCGGGTGGCCGAGGCGACCGTGCCGCTGGCCCCGGGCACCTTCACCGCCGTCGGCTACCGCAGCTCCTACGACGACCGCGAGCACGTCGCGTTCGTCTACGGGGAGATCGGCGACGGCGAGGACGTGCTGGTCCGGGTGCACTCCGAGTGCCTCACCGGCGACGTGTTCGGCTCGCTGCGCTGCGACTGCGGCCCCCAGCTGCAGGCGGCGCTGGCCGCGGTGGCGCAGGAGGGCCGGGGCGTCGTGCTCTACATCCGCGGCCACGAGGGCCGGGGCATCGGCCTGCTGCACAAGCTGCAGGCCTACCAGCTGCAGGACATGGGCATCGACACCGTCGACGCCAACCTCGACCTGGGTCTACCCGCCGACGCCCGCGACTACGGCACCGGCGCGCAGATCCTCGTCGACCTCGGCGTGCACACGATGCGGCTGCTCACCAACAACCCGGCCAAGCGCGCCGGGCTGGAGGGCTACGGGCTGCGGATCACCGGCCGGGTGCCGCTGCCCAGCCACGTCACCGCCGAGAACCTCGCCTACCTGCGTACCAAGCGCGACCGGATGGGCCACCTGCTGGACATCATCGAGCCGGAGACCGAGTCCGGTCCGGCCGACGCCGCGACCGTGCCCGGCACCGACGTCCCGCTCCGCCGGACGGAGCAGCCGCTGTGAGCGGCACGGGGGCGCCCGAGGGCGGGTCCGTCGACGCCGCCGGGCTGACCCTCGGCATCGTGGCCACCACCTGGCACGCCGAGATCACCGGGGCGCTGCTGGACCGGGCGGTCGCGGCGGCGGTCGCCAGCGGGGTCCCCGAGCCGACCGTCGTCCGGGCGCCGGGTGCGGTCGAGCTGCCGGTCGTCGCCCAGGCGCTCACCGAGGGGCACGACGCCGTCGTGGCGCTCGGGGTCGTCATCCGCGGTGGGACGCCGCACTTCGAGTACGTCTGCGACGCGGTGACCGCCGGCCTGACCCGGGTGGCCCTCGACGCGGGCAAGCCGGTCGGCAACGGCGTGCTCACCTGCGACACCGAGGAGCAGGCGCGCGACCGTGCGGGGCTGCCGGGCTCCGCCGAGGACAAGGGCTGGGAGGCGGCGGTCGCCGCCCTGGCCACGGCGCTGACCCTCCGCGGTCTGCGCGGGCGGTCCCGGCCCACCGGCTTCTCGATCCGACCGGCCGACGGGAGCCGCGCGTGAAGACCTTCGACTCACTGTTCGCCGAGCTCTCCGCGAAGGTCACCGCCGGCGACCCCGCGTCCGGGACGGTGACCGCGGTCCGCGACGGCGTGCACGCCGCCGGCAAGAAGGTCGTCGAGGAGGCCGCCGAGTCCTGGATGGCAGCCGAGCACGAGGGTCCCGAGCGCACCGCCGAGGAGGTCAGCCAGCTGCTCTACCGGGTGCAGGTGCTCATGCTGGCTCGCGGGCTGACCTTGGACGACGTCTACGCTCACCTCTGATCCCCCCGCCGAAGGAGCTCTCCCCGTGCTGCGCATCGCCGTGCCCAACAAGGGCGTCCTGAGCGAGCCCGCGGCCGAGATGCTCGCCGAGAGCGGCTACCGGCAGCGCCGCAGCACCAAGGACCTCGCCGTCTACGACCCCGACAGCGACACCGAGTTCTTCTACCTGCGGCCCCGTGACATCGCCGTCTACGTCGCCGCCGGCACTTTGGACGTCGGCATCACCGGGCGGGACATGCTCCTCGAGACGGCCCCGGCGGACGGGGAGGGCGTCGCTGCGGTGGAGGTCATGTCGCTGGGTTTCGGCCGCTCCTCGTTCCGCTTCGCCACCCCGGTGGGGTCCGGCATCGAGACCGTCGAGCAGCTGGCCGGCAAGCGGATCGCCACCGCCTACCCGGTGCTGCTGCGGCGCCACCTCGACGAGAACGGGATCGCCGCCTCGGTCGTCAAGCTCGACGGCGCGGTGGAGACCGCCTGCCGGCTCGGTGTCGCCGACGCCGTCTGCGACGTGGTGGAGACCGGGACGACGCTGCGGGCGGCCGGGTTGCACATCATCGGCGAGCCGGTGCTCACCAGCGAGGCCATCCTGGTCCGGCGGGCCGGGGCCGAGGAGGTTCCCGCGGTGGCGCAGCTGCGCCGCCGGCTGCGCGGCGTCCTGGTCGCCCGGCAGTACGTGATGCTCGACTACGACTGCCCGAACGAGCTGCTGGAGAAGGCGACCGCGCTGACCCCCGGCCTCGAGGGGCCGACGGTCAGCCCCCTGCAGACCGAGGGCTGGTCGGCCGTGCGGGCGATGGTCGCGCAGAGCGACACCAACCGGGTGATGGACGAGCTCTGGGAGCTGGGCGCCCGCGCGATCCTGGTCACGAGCATCCACGCCTGCCGGCTCTGACGCTGTGACATTGTCGGCCTACCGGCCGACACCGCCACCACGTGCCGTTCCCGGCCGGCGCTGAGCCCCATCGTCGCCTCCTCGGGGACCCTGCGGGCCCCGCTCGTCAGGCGACACCGCGGCCACGTGCCGTTCCCGGCCGGCGCTGAGCCCCATCGTCGCCTCCTCGGGGACCCTGCGGGCCCCGCTCGTCAGGCGACACCGCGGCCACGTGCCGTTCCCGGCCGGCGCTGAGCCCCGTCGTCGCCTCCTCGGGGACCCTGCGGGCCCCGCTCGTCAGGC
>NZ_SPQN01000148.1 GCF_004571065.1 Geodermatophilus sp. DF01-2 | reverse complement strand
GGGCGGTGCTGCCCGTCGCGTGCGCCGGCGGCCCCGTCCGGAGGCTCGCCGCAGCCCCGTCCCGGGCCGGCCCCGTCCACAGGCTCGCCGCGAGCTTGCGAGCGGTGAGGGGGACGGGGTCCTTCTCCGAGTGGTGGGGGGGACGGGGTCCTTCTCGGGGTCCTCTCACGGCGAGGGGGACGGGGTCCTTCCTCAGCGGGGGCGGGGTCCGCCGGCCCGGGCGGTCCCCGGGCGGGGTCCCCGCCGCGCGGGCGGTGGCGCTCATGTGGCCTCCTCACCGTCGCTCGTCGGCCGCGTCCGCGGCCCTGCCGCCGTCCCCGCCGTGATGGCGCTCACGCGGCCCGCCGGATGCGCTCGGCGGCCCGCACGCGGGCCGACGCGGCCCGCGGGTTGGCCGCGACCTCCGTCTCCGACGCCGCCTCGCCGCCCCGGGTCAGCAGCCGCAGCGTCGGACCGAGCCCGGGCAGCGGGACCGGCAGCCCGGGCGGCGTGCGGTCGGCGGCTCCGGCGGCGAGGGTCTGCTTGACGATCCGGTCCTCGAGGGAGTGGAAGGTGATGACGGCGAGGCGGCCGCCGACGGCCAGCGCGTCCAGCGCCGCCGGCAGCGCCCGCTCGAGCACGCCGAGCTCGTCGTTCACCTCGATCCGCAACGCCTGGAACGTCCGCTTGGCCGGGTGCCCCCCGGTCCGCCGGGAGGCGGCCGGGATGGCGGCGCGGACCAGCTCGGCGAGCCGGCCGGTCCGGGTGAACGGCTCCCGCTCCCGCTCCCGCGTGATGGCCTGGGCGATGCGGGCGGCGAAGCGCTCCTCGCCGTAGACGCGCAGCACGCGGCTCAGCTCGCCCGCGGAGTAGGTGTTGACGACATCGGCCGCGGTGCGCGGCGCCGACGGGTCCATGCGCATGTCCAGCGGCGCATCGGCGGCGTAGCTGAAGCCGCGGTCGGGACGGTCGAGCTGCAGGGAGGAGACCCCGAGGTCGAAGAGGACGGCCTGCACCTCGGCGACGCCGAGCCGGTCGAGCACCTCGGGCAGCTCGTCGAAGACGGCGGGGACGACAGTGACCCGGTCGGCCGCACCGGCGTCGGTGAGCCGGCGGGTCGCCTCGGCGCGGGCGTCGGGGTCGCGGTCGAGGCCGACCAGCCGCAGCCCGGGGTGGGCGCGCAGCAGCGCGAGGGAGTGCCCGGCCAGGCCGAGGGTGGCGTCGACGAGGACGGCGCCCTCGGTCGAGCAGGCCGGCCCCAGGAGCTCGGTGACCCGCTCGAGCAGGACGGGCACGTGCACCGTGGACGGATCCCGCCCTCCCGGCGCCGGCTCGGTGCTGCTCATCGTCGGCGGCTCCTGAACGGGTCGGGGCGCCCTCGGGGCGCGGAGGCCCGTCCATGGTGGGGGTGGGCGGCGGTCGGCGGGCGGAGGACAGCGGCGTTTCGCCGGAGCCGGGGGCGGCGGTGGGGCGCACGGGGCGGCGGATCGTGCCGGGGAGGGTGGGGCGGGGTGGGGAGCCGAGCGACCGCCCGGCCCGCCCGTGGGGAGCACACCCGGCCGGAGGGCCGACCCGTCCCGCGGGGCCCGCCTGGCGCCGGGGAAGTGCGTCAGGTGGTGCCCCGCGGGCGGGCCCGCGCCGGTGTCGACCGGCGGCGCGCCCGGGTGGGCGGTGCGTCTCCTCCGCTGCCGTGGGGTCCGAGCCGCGGGGAAGGCGGCTCGGGCCGGACCGGTCGAGCCGCGGGGAAGTCGGCTCGGTCGGGGCTGGCGCCCGGAGGGGTCGAGCGGGCGGGACGTCGACTCAGGAGAGGGTGGGCATCCCCTCGCTCTCCATGTCGGCGTAGATGGCCTCCTGCTCGGCCACGTAGGCGTCCCAGGTGGCGGCGTCCCAGATCTCGAAGCGGGTGTCGACGCCGACGACGACGACGTCGCGGTCGAGGCCGGCGTACTCCCGCAGGTTGGCGGGGAGGGTGATCCGGCCGGTCTTGTCCGGCTCGACCTCGACCATCGACCCGAAGCTCATGCGGGCCCGCATGCGCGCCGCGGCGGTGTCGGAGGGCGCCATCGCGGCGGCGGCGGCGCTCTGCTCGGCGACCCGGGCCATGGTGAGGCCGTAGATGCAGCGCTCCTGGCCCTTCTTGATCACCATGCCGTCGGCCACCTGCTCGCGGAAGCGGACGGGGAGTGCGAGCCGGCCCTTCTCGTCGAGGCGCAACGGGTAGCTGCCGACGAACACCGGATCACCTCCCCCATCGCTCCTCCTCGTGCTCCGGGGCGCCCCCGGGACGGGCCCTGCCTCCCCACCGGGCCACACAGTAACCCACTACGCCCCACCGGACACCACTCGACACCATGTCGTGACCGGTGCTCCCCACGGCCACACCCGCAGGTCAGCGCGTCGTCCGCGGGCTGCCCGGCGCGGGTGGGGTGGAGTGGGGGCCTCTCCCACCGCGCCCCACCCGGACGGTCGCCCCGGACGGCCGTGCGGGGGGACGGGGTGGGGCCGCGGGGGACGCCGGGCGACCTCGGCCGTGCGCGACGACACGCCCGGGGCGTGTCCGGACACGTACGGTTGAGGACGTGACCGAGCTCGCGAGGTCGCGCAGGGGGCAGAACACCGTCGGTCACGCGGCCGGCGAGCGCCGGCGAGGAGGCTCCGTGACCGAGCTCGCGCATGGGCAGAGCACTGTCGGCACGCGGCCGACGAAGGCCAGCGAGGAGGCTCCGTGACCGAGGTGACCCGTACCGCCGACGACACGGAGGCCCCGGTCGACGTCGCGACGGAGGGCGCCCGCATCGCGGCGAACATGGCCCGCGTCGTCCACGGCAAGCCCGACGTCGTCCATCTGGCGCTGGTGATCCTGCTCGCCCAGGGCCACCTGCTGGTCGAGGACGTGCCCGGTGTCAGCAAGACCACGCTGGCCAAGGCGCTGGCGGCCTCGATCGACGCGAACGTCCGCCGCATCCAGTTCACGCCGGACCTGCTGCCCAGCGACGTGACCGGGGTGTCGGTCTACGACCAGGAGACCCGCGAGTTCGAGTTCAAGCCGGGCGCGGTCTTCGCCAACATCGTCGTCGCCGACGAGATCAACCGGGCCTCGCCCAAGACGCAGTCGGCGTTGCTGGAGTGCATGGAGGAGCGCCAGGTCACCGTGGACGGCGTCAGCTACGAACTGGCCCGACCCTTCCTCGTCATGGCCACCCAGAACCCGATCGAGATGGAGGGGACCTACCCCCTCCCCGAGGCCCAGCGGGACCGGTTCACCGCGCGCGTCTCCATGGGCTACCCCGACCGCGAGGCCGAGTTGGCCATGCTGGACGACCTGGTGACCACCGATCCGCTGTCCACGCTGACCCCGGCCACCGACGCGGCCGGGGTGCGGGCGCTCGTCGCCGCCGTCGGCCGGCTGCACGTCTCCGAGGCCGTGCGCCGCTACGTGGTGGCGCTGGTGGAGGCCACCCGCCGCTCCCCCGACCTGCGGCTGGGCGCCTCACCGCGCGCCGGACTGCAGCTGCTGCGCACCGCCCGGGCCACCGCGGCGCTGGCCGGGCGCGACCACGTCCTGCCCGACGACGTCCAGACCGTCGCGGTCCCGGTCCTCGCGCACCGCCTGCTGCCCACCCCGGACGCCGCCGCCGCGCGCCGGGGCGCCGAGCAGATGGTGGGCGACCTGCTCAGGACCGTCCCGGTCCCCCGCGGACGCTGACCGTGGCCGGCCCGCTCGCCACCGCGCTGGCGAGCCTGACGCTGCGCGGCCGGTGCCTGGTCGCCGCCGGTCTCACCCTGCTCCTGCTCGGCGTGCTGCTCGGCGAGCAGCCGCTCGTGCAGGCCGCGGTCTTCGTGCTGGCGCTGCCGCTGCTGTCGGCCGCGGCCGTGGCCCGGCACCGGTTCCGCGTCGCGTCCCGCCGGACGGTCACCCCGGCCCGCGTGCCGCGGGGCGGGGACGCCGAGGTGCGTCTGGAGCTGAGCAACGCCGGTCGGAGCACCGGCGGGCTGTGGCTGCTGGCCGAGGCGGTGCCGCCGGAGCTGGGGCCGGCCCCCGAGTTCGTGGTCGACCGGCTGCCCGGCGGCCGGTCGACCACGCTGCACTACCGGGTGCACGGGGGGCGTCGGGGCCGCTACCGGCTCGGCCCGCTGCGGCTGCGGCTGGTGGACCCGTTCGGCCTGGTGCTGCGCAGCGTGGCCGGTGCCGACAGCGCCCCGCTCGTCGTGGTGCCCCGGGTGGTGCCGCTCGGCCCCGGCGGGCCGGGCGGCGGACACGGCGGCGGTGGGTCGGGCGCCCACCGCTCGATCGCCGTCCACGGGGAGGACGACGTCAGCACCCGGCCCTACCGGCAGGGCGACGACCTGCGCAAGGTGCACTGGCGGGCGACGGCCCGCACCGGCGAGCTCATGGTGCGGCTGGAGGAGCGGCCGTGGCGGGCGCAGGCCACCCTGCTGCTCGACACCCGGGCGCGCGCCCACCTGGTCGCCCGGAGCTCCCCCGCCGACCGCCGGGCCGCGCCCGCCGGCCCCGACGCGCTCCCGCCGGACAGCCTGGAGTGGCTCGTCGAGGCGGCGGCCAGCATCGGCACCGAGCTGATCGGCCGCGGCGCGACGCTGCGGGTGGTGACCGAGGCCGGCGAACTGGCCCCGGCGGAGCACGGCGCCGGCCTGGGCCCCGGCGAGCTGCTGGACCGGCTGGCCGGCGTGGCGCCGTCCCGGCTCGGCGGTCTCGGGCCCGGGCTGGCCATGCTGACCCGCGCGGCCGGGGAGGGACCGGTCGTCGCGCTGCTCGGCGCGGTCGGCCCGGACGAGGCCGCCGAGCTGGTGCGGGCCCGCTCCGGCCCCGCTGCCGACCTCGCCGTGCTCGCCGACGTCGGCAGCTGGGCCGACGTCGCCGGGACA
>NZ_SPQN01000147.1 GCF_004571065.1 Geodermatophilus sp. DF01-2 | reverse complement strand
TCGTCGCGCAGCGCCGCACGGGCGGCGACGACCCAGTGCGAGATGCCGGCCTGCTCCGCGGTCCAGGCATGCACCCGGGGCAGCGCCAGCAGCCGCTCCACGGCGGCGTCGGCCTCGACCACCCGGCCCAGGGCGACCCCTGCGGTGCGGGCCACGCCGGCCAGGTCGACGAGGTCGGCCTGGCAGCCGAGGACGGCGACCCGTGCGGCGAGCTCCGGCGATGCACCCGCGGCGGTCAGCTCGGCCTGGAGCGTGCGGGCACGGTCTCCGGCGGCCCCCCGCCGGGCCAGCCACGTGTCCCGGTCCAGTACGGCGGCGACCGCGGCCAGGGCGGGTGCGGCCGCGGTGAGCTCGGCGGGGTCGGGGTGGGCCCGCAGCAGCCGGTCGGCGGTGGACTCGGTGGCCGCCTGCAGCTCGGGCAGCGCCAGCCGCTCCACGGCCAGCGGCACCTCCGCACCGACGAGGCCGTCGACCAGGGCCCACACCGGGTCCAGGCCCAGCACCTGGGTGGCAACGGTGTACGCGCGTGCCGCGACCGCGGTCGGGACACCGGAGCGCTCCTCCAGGCGCAGCAGGAAGCCCGGGCCGACCCGATTGACCAGGTCGTTGGCCAGCTGGGTCGCGGTGATCTCCCGCGCGAGGGCGTGGGCCGCCACCCGGTCGGGCCACCGCTCCCGCACCGCGCGCGGGAAGTAGGCCGCCAGCACCCCGACCGTCGACGGGTCGTCGGACAGGTCGCCGGCCAGCAGCTCCTCGCGCACCAGGTTCTTGGAGTGCGCGAGCAGCACGGCGGCCTCGGGCCGGGTGAGCCCGGAGCCGGCCTGCCGCAGCCGCTCGATCTCGGCCTCGCCCGGCAACTGCTCCAGGTCGCGGTCCAGGCCGGCCTGCCGCTCCAGGTCGCTGATGAGCTGCGCGTGCCGGTCGAGCAGGAACGGCGCCTGGGCCGCGCAGACCGACAGCGCCCGGGCCTGCAGCGCGTTGTCCGCCAGCACCGCGGCGGCCACCTCGTCGGCGACCTCGCGCAGCACCGCGTCGCGCTCGGCGCGGGTGATCTCCCCGTCCTCGACCGCCCCCCGGAGCAGGATCTTGAGGTTCACCTCGCGGTCGGAGGTGTCGACGCCGGCGGAGTTGTCGATGAAGTCGGTGTTCAGCGCCACCCCGGCCCGCGCCGCGGCCACCCGGGCGCGCTGGGTCAGGCCCAGGTTGCCGCCCTCGCCGACCACCCGGCAGCGCAGCTCCCCCGCGGTGATGCGGACCGCGTCGTTGGCGCGGTCGCCGACCTGCGCGTCGGTCTCGTCGGCCGCCCGCACGTAGGTGCCGATGCCACCGTTCCACAGCAGGTCGACCGGCGCCCGCAGCACCGCCCGCACCAGCTCCGCGGGCGGCAGCGACTCGGCCTCCACGCCGAGCCGGGCCCGCACCTGCGGCGAGAGGGGCACGCTCTTGGCGTCGCGGCGGTGCACCCCGCCTCCCGGGGAGAGCGCGGCGCGGTCGTAGTCGTCCCACGACGAGCCCGGCAGCCCGAACAGCCGGCGGCGCTCGGCCGCGGACCGGGCCGGGTCGGGGTCCGGGTCGAGGAAGACGTGCCGGTGGTCGAACGCGGCCACGAGCCGCAGCCGGTCGGACAGCAGCATGCCGTTGCCGAAGACGTCGCCGGACATGTCGCCGATCCCGACGACCGTCAGCGGCCCGTCCGGGTCGGTGCCGAGCTCGCGCAGGTGGCGACGCACCGACACCCACGCGCCGCGGGCGGTGATGCCCATGGCCTTGTGGTCGTAGCCGCTCGAGCCGCCGGAGGCGAACGCGTCGCCCAGCCAGAAGCCGCGGCGCTCGGCCACCTCGTTGGCCAGGTCGGAGAACGTCGCCGTCCCCTTGTCGGCCGCCACCACGAGGTAAAGGTCCGGCCCGTCGTGCACGACGGTGCGGGGCGGTTGCACCACCCGGTCGCCGCCCCGGTCGTCGGTGACGTCCAGCAGCGCGTCGACGAAGGTGCGGTAGGCGTCCGCGACCCGCGCCTGCACCGCCGCCCGGTCCAGGCCGCGCAGGTCGCTCCGGACGACGAACGCGCCCTTGGCCCCCGCCGGCACGATCACCGCGTTCTTCACCATCTGCGCCTTGACCAGCCCGAGCACCTCGGTGCGGAAGTCCTCCGGGCGCTCCGACCAGCGCAGCCCGCCCCGCGCCACCCGGGCGCCGCGCAGGTGCAGCCCCTCCATCGGCGGCGAGCAGACGAAGGTCTCGACCTCCGGCCGCGGCTTCGGCAGCAGGTCCAGCTCGCGGGAGGCGATCTTCAGGGCCAGCGCCGGCCGGGGCGCCCCGTCGGAGTCCACCTGGTAGCGGTTGGTGCGCACGACAGCGGCCAGCACGTCGCGCAGGCCGCGCAGGATGCGGTCGGAGTCCAGGCTCGTCGTCCGGGTGAGCAGCTCGGCCAGGTGCTCGGCGGCCGAGGCCGCGGCCACGGGGTCGGCGGCGTCGGGGTCGTGCCGGGCGGCGAAGTGCACCAGCAGCGCGCGGGCGAACTCCGGCGCGGCGAGGACGGTCTCCGCTACGTAGCCGCGGGACAGGCCCAGGCCGACCTGGGCGAGGTAGCGGCAGGCCGCGCGGAGGACGTCGACGTCCCGGACCGGCAGCCCGGCCCCGACGGTCAGCCGGGACAGGCCGTCCAGCTCGGTCTCCCCGGCCCAGGCCGCGGCCAGCGCCTGCTCCAGGCGGTCCAGCGCCACGGCGGGTGGGGTCCCGGGCGGCAGCACCAGCTCGAGCCGGGACGCCGGCCCGTCGTCGTCCCCGGGAAGCGAGACCGCGTCGGCCAGCCGCACGCCGAGCCGGTCGAAGACCGGCACGACGTCGGCCAGCAGCGGCCGGGGGCCGGGCCAGGTGACCAGGCCGGCGACGCGGTCGCTCCCGGTGTGGCCCTCGGGGCGCAGGGTCAGCCGGCGGCGGGCGCCGGCGGCAGCCGGGGCGCTCACCGGGCCGCCGCGTGCGCGTCGAAGGCGGCGTCGAGGACGTCGAGCGCCTCGGTGAGCAGGTCCTGCCCGATGACCAGCGGGGGCAGGAAGCGCAGCACGTTGCCGAACGTGCCGGCGGTCAGGGTGATGACCCCTTCGGCATGGCAGGCCCTGGAGACGGCGTTGGTCAGCGCGGCGTCGGGCTCGTTCGTGCCCGGCCGGACCAGCTCGACGGCGAGCATCGCGCCCCGGCCGCGGACGTCGCCGACCACGCCGGTGCGCTCCTGCAGTGCGCGCAGCCGCGGCAGCATGGTGGCCTCGATGGCACGCGCGGCACCGTTCAGGTCCTGATCGCGCATGGTGCGGATGGTGGCCAGTGCGGCGGCGCAGGCCACCGGGTTGCCGCCGTAGGTGCCGCCCAGGCCGCCGGTGTGCACGGCGTCCATCAGCTCGGCGCGGCCGGTGAGCCCGGCCAGTGGCAGACCGCCGGCGATGCCCTTGGCGGTGGCGACCAGGTCGGGGACGACCTGCTCGTGCTCGGCGGCGAACCAGGCGCCGGTGCGGCAGAAGCCGGTCTGCACCTCGTCGGCGATGAACACCGCACCCGAGCGCCGGCACCACTCGGTCAGGGCCGGCAGGAAGCCCGGCGCCGGGACGACGAAGCCGCCCTCACCCTGGACCGGCTCGATGAGGACGGCGGCGACGTTCTCCGCCCCGATCTGGGTCTCGATCAGCGAGATCGCGCGGGCGGCGGCCTGCTCGCCGGTCATCCCGGGCTCGTCGCGGTACGGATAGGACATCGGGACGCGGTAGACCTCGCCGGCGAACGGCCCGAAGCCGTGCTTGTACGGCTTGTTCTTGGCCGTCAGCGCCATCGTGAGGTTGGTGCGGCCGTGGTAGGCGTGGTCGAAGACGACGACGGCCGAGCGGCCGGTGGCCACCCGGGCCACCTTGACCGCGTTCTCCACGGCCTCGGCGCCGGAGTTGAACAGCGCCGTGCGCTTCTCGTGGTCGCCGGGGGTCAGCCGGTCGAGCTCCTCGGCGACGGCGACGTAGCCCTCGTAGGGCCCGACCATGAAGCAGGTGTGGGTGAAGGCGGCGACCTGCGCCTGGACGGCGGCCACCACCTCGGGCGCGGCGTGGCCGACGCTGGTGACGGCGATGCCCGAGCCGAGGTCGAGAAAGGAGTTGCCGTCGACGTCGACGACCACGCCCCCGGCGGCGCGCTCGACGTAGACGGGCAGGACGCTGCCCACGGCGGAGGTCACCGCGGCGGCCCGGCGGGCGGCCAGCTCGCGCGAGCGGGGCCCGGGCACCTCGGTGACCAGGCGCCGCTCCTGGGCGACGGTGCGGGGGCCGGTGAGCAGGTCGGTCATCGCTGTCTCCTCGTGGGGCCGGCCTCCCCCGACGGGGGAGGTCCTCGTCCCCAGAGTCCGTGGCGTGCGTCTCCACCGGTACCGTCCGGATCGGCACTCCAGAGACGTCCGGGTGTCCAGATCGTCGAGAGGTCAGCCCCGTGCCGGTCACCGTCGCGACCCTGCTGGGCACCGCGTCCCTGGAGCTCACGCTGCACACCCCCACCGCCGACGTGGACCGCCCGGTCTCCTGGGTGCACGTCAGCGAGCTGGCCGACCCCACCCCGTTCCTCGAGGGCGGTGAGGTGCTACTCACCACCGGGCTGACTCTCGCCCCCGAGGACCCACAGCTCCCGGACTACGTGCGCCGGCTGGCCGAGACCGGGGTGGTCGCGCTGGGCTTGGGTACCGGGCTCAGCCACCCCCGGATGCCGGACGAGCTGGTGGCCGCGGCCGACGCGCAGGGGCTGGCCATCCTGGAGGTGCCCCGGCAGACGCCGTTCATCGCGATCTCGCGGGCGGTGTCGGCCGCCCTGGCCGCGGAGGAGTACGCGGCGGTCGCTCGGACGTCGGCGGTCCAGCAGGAGCTGACCCGCGCCGCGGTCGCCTCCGGCGCCCCGGCCGCCGTCGTCGACCGGCTCGCCCGGCACCTCGGCGGCTGGGCGCTGCTGCTCGACGCCGCCGGCACCCCGCTGGAGGCCGCGCCACGCAGCGCCCGCGCCCGCGCCGGTGACCTGGCGACGGC
>NZ_SPQN01000146.1 GCF_004571065.1 Geodermatophilus sp. DF01-2 | reverse complement strand
GTCCCACCGACCAGCCCCGCGGCCACCCCGGCCCCAGCCACGGCGAGCCCGGCGGCCGCGCCGAGCGCGCTGCGGGCCGCCCCGATCCGCCGCGACAGGGACATCGCCCTCCTCCCGGAACTCGATCCCCCGGAACCCCGGGTGCCTGCGGACGCTACGCCCGCTGCCGCCTCCGCGCGCTCCGGAGCGGCGCCGGAGGACCCCCGCGGCGGTGCCTGGGGTCGTCGGCATGGCGCGCCCGGGGACCTCGCTCCTCTCCGCCGCCCCCGGGGCCGTGTCCCCGCACCGGCTGCGGGCCGCGCACACCGCGGTCGGGGCCTGCTTCGCGCTCAACGCCGTCCTCTACGCCAGGGGCCCTGGTGCTCGGGCGGGTCGCGCGCCCGGCGCGGGGCTGACCGCCGGGCGGTGGCCGCCGGCGCGTGGCCGATCTCGCGCCGCGCCCGACGGCGGCCGTGCCCCGATGCTGGCTACCGTGGAGCGGCAACGGCCGGCCGGACCCGAGGAGACGGACAGGTGGACACGGTGACCCGGCGGGGGACGGTCCCCGCACCCGGTCCCCACTACGTCCACGACGCGCTGTTCTTCTCCTCGCCCGACGAGCTGGCTGCCGGGACGGTGCCGTTCGTCCGGGAGGGCCTGGCCACGGGGGACGCGGTCGTGGTCGCCGCCTCTCCCGGCACCGCCGACCTCGTCCGCGCGGCGGTCGGGGGCGACCCGCGCGTGCGCGTGCTGGAACGCGGCGACACCTACCGTCGGCGCACCCCCACCGCGGTCGCCTCGTTCCGGCGGCTGGCCGACGAGCTCGCCGCCACCGGGGCACCCCGGATCCGGGTCGTCGGGGAGACCGATTTCGGGCGCACCGAGCGGGACTGGCTGGAGTGGCAGCGCTACGAGGCGGTGATCAACGAGGTGCTGGGGCCGTGGCCGCTGTGGGGGCTGTGCGTCTTCGACACCCGACGGCTGCCCGAGCAGGTGCTGGAGTCCGTCGCCCGGACCCACCCGACCGTCGTGGCCGGCGGGCAGCGCACCCCCAATCCCCGGTTCGTCGACCCGGCCCGCTACCTGAGCGGGCTGCCGGTGCCGCCCGAACCGCTGCAGGCCTCCACCCCCCGCCTGGCCGTGGACGACGTCGCCGACCCCATCGCCCTGCGGCACGCCGTCGCCGCCGCGCTGGCCGCGGTGGCCGGGCCGTGCGAGGTGGTGGAGGACTTCCTGCTCGCGGTCGACGAGATGACCTCCAACGCCGTCCGGCACGGCGGGCCGCCGGTGGGCCTGCGGCTGTGGACGTCGGCCGAGCGGGTCGTGTGCACCGTCACCGACCACGGGCCGGGGCTGGACGACCCGTTCGCCGGCTACGGCCCGGCCCACGGCGAGGACCTCTCCCGCGGCGGCATGGGGCTGTGGCTGGCCCGCCAGCTGTGCGACCACGTCGACATCACCACCGGCCCGGACGGCGTCGCGGTGCGGCTGACCACCGAGCTGCGCTGAATCGTCCTGACCTGCGCCGGAGCCCATGTCCAGACGGGTGCCCACCCGCGCGGGCGGTGGGTGAGGGAGGCTGGAGGCGGGGGCCCCGCCAACCAGAGGTGGCGGGGCCGGTGGACGGCCGGCGGGACGGACCCGCCGGCGACGAGCAGCGCAGGAGCACGTGGATGCCGCAGGGCACGGTGAAGTGGTTCGACGCCGAGAAGGGGTTCGGGTTCATCGAACCCGACGACGGAGGACGTGACGTCTTCGTCCACTTCTCCGCGATCGCCGACGAGGGCGGTTTCCGGACCCTCGACGAGGGCCAGCAGGTGGAGTACGAGGCGAGCGAGGGGCAGCGCGGGCTGCAGGCCGACACGGTGCGATCCGTCGGCGGGGGCGCGCCACGGCGCCAGGACGCCGGGTACGGCCGCGACCGGGACACCGGGTACGGCCGCGACCGGGACCGCGGCGCCGGGTACGGCCGCGACCGTGACGCCGGGCGGGACCGCGACCGGGGCAATGACCGCGACCGGGGCAGTGACCGCGGCCGGTCGCCGTCCCGCGGTGGGCGCAGCACCGGCACGGTGTCCTGGTTCGACGCCGACAAGGGGTTCGGGTTCATCCAGCCCGACGACGGCGGCCCGGACGTCTTCGTGCACTTCTCCGCGATCGCCGACCGCGGAGGCTTCCGCAGCCTCGACGAGGGCCAGCGGGTGGAGTTCGACGTCACCGAGGGCCAGCGCGGGCCGCAGGCCGAGGACGTGCGCTCGGCCGAGCGCGGCGGGGGCGGCGGCCACCGGGACGCAGGCCCGCGGGGACGCGACGGCGGGTACCGGGACCGCGACGGCGGCGGCTACCGGGACCGCGACGGCGGGTACCGGGACCGTGACGCCGGGCGCGGCGCGGCCGGCGGGGGTCGCCGTCCCTCCGGCGGGGGCCGGGCCAACGGCACGGTGAAGTGGTTCAACGCGGAGAAGGGCTTCGGGTTCATCGAGCCCGACGACGGTGGCCCGGACGTGTTCGTGCACTTCTCGGCCATCGCCGACCGCGGCGGCTTCCGCACCCTCGACGAGGGTCAGCGGGTGGAGTTCGAGGCCAGCGAGGGCCAGCGCGGCCGGCAGGCCGACCGGGTCGACCCCGCCTGAGCAAGGACCCCCTGCCCGCCGCCGTGAGAGGGCCCTCCTGCAGGCGGCCGACGTCCCCGTGCTGCTGTTCGGCGAGCGACCCCGCACGGGGACGTCACAGCAGGCGGACGTCGGCCTCCACGGCCTCGGCGGCCTTGCGCGCGGCGATGAGCACCGGGTCCCAGACCGGGGCGAACGGTGGGGCGTAGGAGAGGTCCAGGGACAGGATCTCGTCGACGCCCATCTCGTTCCAGATGCAGATCGCCAGGGCGTCGACGCGCTTGGCCGCCGCCTCCCGGCCGACGACCTGGGCGCCCAGCAACCGCCCGCTGCGCCGCTCGGCGATCATCTTGACCCGGATCGGCTGGGCACCCGGGAAGTAGCCGGCCTTGGTGGTCGAGTCCACGGCCGCGGTGACGAAGGAGAAGCCGGCGGCCTCGGCCTCGGCCTCCGACAGACCGGTGCGGGCGGCCTCCACCTCGCAGATGCGGGTGATGGCGGTGCCGATGACGCCGGGGAAGGTGGCGTACCCGCCGCCGATGTTGATGCCGGCGACCCGGCCCTGCTTGTTCGCGTGCGTGCCCAGGGCGACCACCACCCGCTGGCCGGAGAGCCGGTGCACCGACTCGACGCAGTCGCCGGCCGCCCACACCCCCTCGACCTGGGTGCGCATCCGCGCGTCGACCGCGATCCCGCCGGAGACGCCCAGCGGGATGCCGGCCTCGTCGGCCAGTCGCACGGCCGGCCGGACACCCAGGCCGAGCACCACCAGGTCGGCGGGCAGCTCGCGGCCACTGGCGGTGACCACCGCCCGGGCCCGCCCCCCGGCGTCGGTCTCGACTGCGGCCACCGCGTCGGAGAGGACCAGCTCGATCCCCTCCTTGCGCACCCCCTCGGCGATGAACTCGCCGATGTCGGGGTCGAAGGTGCCGACGGGGGTGGCCGACATGTCGACGACGGTGACGTCGAGCCCGCGCACCCGGCACGCTTCGGCGATCTCCAGACCGATGTAGCCGCCACCGACGACGACCACCCGACGCACCTCGCCGCGCTCCAGCTCGGCCCGCAGCGCCGCGCCGTCGTCGAGGGTCTGGACGCCGTGGACGCCGGCCGCGTCGATGCCGGGTACCGGCGGTCGCATGGGCACGCTGCCGGTGGCGTAGACCAGTTCGTCGAAGCGCTCCACACCGCTGCCCCCGCCGGCGAGGTCCCGCCAGTGGACGACGCGGCGGTCGAGGTCGATGCCGACGACCTCGGTACGCATCCGCACGTCGATGCCGGCGGCGCGGTGCTGCTCGGGGGTGCGGGCGACGAGGCGCTGCTCGGAGTCGACCGTGCCGCTGATCCAGTACGGGATGCCGCAGGCGGAGTACGAGGTCGCGCGGCCCCGCTCGAACAGGACCACGTCCAGGTCGGGCCGCCGCTTCCTCGCCTGCGATGCGGCGCTGCCACCTGCGGCGTCCCCACCCACCACGACCACGCGTCTGCCCACGTGAGGGGACGGTAGGGGGTCCGGCGCTCCTGCGCCGGTCCACGCAGGGCGCGGGCCGGTGCTCGGCAGGTGCTCGCCGGGTCGGCATCACCGGGCGCACCGGGCCCGGTCGGTGCGGTGCGGCAGGGGGCGGGCTGGGTCTACCGTCGGGCCATGACCGTGCCGCCCCCTCCCGGCCCGCAGCCGCCGTCGCCCTCGCCGTCCCCCGTGGACCCCGTGCCGCCGCCGGACCCGGCCCCGGTGCCGCAGCCGGGTCCGGCCAACCCGTCCGCCCCGCCGCCGGCCGGACCGCAGCCGGTCTGACGCCGGCAGCACCGCCGCCCACAGGCGGTCGTCCGCCCGACGACGACCGTTCCGTCGACGGCAGCGCCTGGCCGACGGAGGCCGGCGCGCTCGCCGCCGAGCAGCGCCGGCTGGCCGCGCTGCGACCGGCCCTCTGGCGGCCCGAGCCACCGCTGACCGTGGCCGCCGCCGTGGTGGTCGGAGGTCGGGACGCCGGGAACCGGGACCAGGTGCCGGGCTGGGCCGCCGCCGTGTTCCGGCGCGGGGGCGTGGAGGTCGCGAGGAGCGTCCTCGAAGGTGCCATGGGCCCGCCCTACGTCCCGGCACTGCTGGCCGCGCGGGAGGGGCCGCTGCTGGCCGCCGCGGTCGCGGGCCTGGCCTCGCGACCGGACGTCCTCCTCCTCGCTGCAACGGGCCGGGACCATCCCCGGCGGGCCGGGCTCGCCCTACACCTGGGCGCTGTCCTCGACCTGCCCACGCTCGGCGTGACTGACCACCCGCTCCTCGCCGCCGGCCCCCCGCCCGGGCCCGTACGCGGTGACACGTCACCGCTCGTCCTCGACGGCGCCGAGGTCGCCCGGTGGGTGCGCACGGCGCCGGGCGTGCGCCCCGTCGTGGCGCACGCGGCCTGGCGCACGACGGCCGCCACGGCCGCCGAGGTGGTGCTCGCCACGGCGACCGGTGTGCGCACACCACAGGCGCTGCGGGAGGCCAGGCGGCTGGCCCGGGAGGCGCGGTCCGCGCG
>NZ_SPQN01000145.1 GCF_004571065.1 Geodermatophilus sp. DF01-2 | reverse complement strand
CGCCCGCGGGGTGGAGGTGCTGCACCTGGACCGGCTGCTGGCCGAGGTGCTCGCCTCCCCCGACGCGCGCGGCGAGCTGGACGCTCCCGCCGCTGGACTGGCTGGCCGGCCGGGCGCTGCTCGACCCGCCGCCGGTCGCCCCGAAGCCGCGCCGTCGCCGCACCGACGACCCACAGTCCGCAGCGGCACCGACCCCGGACCAGCAGCTGACCGTCGAGCGCCCGGTCGCCCAGCGGGAGCGCCCGCCGGTGCCCGGGCCGGCCCCGGCCGTCCCGCCGGCCGAACCACCCGCCCCGTCGGAGGAGGAGGGCTCGTCGCGGCTGGCGCAGCTGCTCGCCGAGAGCGGGATCACCCCGCCGTCCGGCGGCCGCCGCCGGCGCCGCTACCGCGAGGACGACGAGAGCGACGACGTCCTCGCTCGGGTTCTCGGCCGCAGCTGAGGCGACACCCCCGCCCGGCCGGGCGCGGCCGTCCCGGCCGGCCCCGTCCAGAGGCTCGCCGCGAGCCTGCGAGCGGTCTACGGCTCCGTCCAGGGCACCGCCGCGAGCTTGCGAGCGGTGGGGAGGACGGGGTCCTTCTCGGGGACTTCTTCAGGCCGGGCCGCGGGAGAGCGCACCGCCGTCGAGCACCAGCGTCTGGCCGGTGACCCACCCGGCGGTGTCCCCGAGCAGGTAGGCCGCGGCCTCCCCGACGTCCGCCGGCTCACCGAGCCGCCCCACCGGGTACTGCGCCGCCGCCTCGGCCTCCCGGCCCTCGTAGAGGGCGCCGGCGAAGCGGGTCTTCACCACCGCGGGCGCGACCGCGTTGACCCGCACCGTCGGGCCCAGCTCGACGGCCAGCTGGGTGACCAGGTTGACCAGCGCGGCCTTGCTCACGCCGTAGCCGCCGATCATCGGCGAGGCCTTGAGCGCGGCGACCGAGGCCACGACCAGGACCGAGCCGCCGTGCTCGGCCATCCACGCCCGCCACGCCTCCTGCACCAGGCCGAGCGTCGAGACGACGTTGGTGTCGAGGATCTTGCGGAAGCCGTCCAGCGGGAGCTCGACCAGCGGGCCGTAGACCGGGTTGATGCCGACGTTGCCGACGAGCATGTCCAGGCTGCCGAAGGTCTCGACGGCGGTCCGCACGGCCTCGGCGCGGTGCCCGGCGTCCGCCGCGTTGCCGGCGACGCCCACGGCCACCTCCGGGCCGCCCAGCGCGGCCACCGCCTCGGTCAGCGCCTCGGGCTTGCGCGCCGTGACGACGACGCGGGCGCCGCGCTCCACCAGGCTCTGCGCGATCGCCAGTCCGATGCCGCGGCTGGCGCCGGTGACCAGCGCCGTCCGTCCCTCGAGGGTGCCCACCCGTCTCCTCCTGATGTCCGTCGCGGTTCCACCGCACACCGTAGGAGGCCGCGCCCTGGGCGAGCTCGCGAGCCCACCGATCGGCCACGGCACCCGAGGGAACGGAACCGCCGAGCGCCGGCGAGGCCGTTGGCGTGACCCACCCCACAGGGCGGAGACGTTGCACCGGCCCCGAACGGGTCACACACTCGCGTTCGGCGCCCTCCCGCGTGACACACCTGGTCGCAGCGGGGCTCCGCGCCGGCACGACCGCAGGGCCGCAACACCCGACGGGCTCCGACGAGGGGGCCCGCGACCCACGAGTCCGGTACCCGCCAGGGACTGGAACGAGAGGTGCACCGATGCCTGCTGTCCGCAGGACGCTCCGTGCCGCCGGCCTGTCCCCGGCCGGCACCGCCCCCGCCCGTCTCCGTGTCGGCGTCGTCGGCGCCGGACGCGTCGGCGCCGTTCTCGGCGCCGCCCTCACCACCGCCGGCCACGAGGTGGTCGCCGCCGCCGGCCTCTCCGCCGCCTCCGCCGAGCGCGCCGGTCGCTTGCTGCCCGGGGTTCCGCTGCTGCCCACCGACGAGGTCGTGGCCGCCGCCGACCTCGTGGTCCTGGCCGTCCCGGACGACAGCCTGGCCGGCCTGGTCTCCGGCCTGGCCGAGACGGGGGTCTGGCGGGCCGGCCAGCTGGCCTTCCACACCTCCGGGGCGCACGGCCTGGCCGTCCTCGCCCCGGCCGCCCGCGCCGGCGTCCTGCCGCTGGCCCTGCACCCGGCGATGACCTTCACCGGCGCCCCCGAGGACGCCGACCGTCTCGCCGGCGTCCCGTTCGGCGTCACCAGCGCGCCGGAGCACCGGCCCGTGGCCGAGACCCTGGTGCTGGAGATGGGCGGCGAGCCGTTCTTCGTCGCCGAGGCCGACCGCGGGCTCTACCACGCCGCGCTGGTCACCGGCGCCAACCACCTGGTCACGCTGGTCGCCGAGGCCGCGGACCTGCTGCGTACCGCGGGCGTCGGCGAGCCGGCGCGGGTGCTCGCCCCGCTGCTCACCGCGGCGCTGGACAACGGCCTGCGCCGCGGCGACCGCGGGCTCACCGGCCCGGTCAGCCGTGGCGACGTCGGCACCGTGCGCCGGCACCTGGACACGCTCACCGAGCGCGCCCCGGACTCGGTCGCGGCCTACGTCGCGCTGGCCCGGCGCACCACCGAGCGTGCGCTGACGACCGGCCGGCTCAAGCGGCACGAGGGCGCCCCGCTGGTGGAGCTCCTCGACGGCCACGTTCCGGGTTCCCTCGCGAGCGGGCGAGCGGAGGGCTGAACGTGGTCCTCCTACCGGCGGGGTCCCGGTGACCACCGCCACCCGCCCGGCCGTCGTCGAGACCGCCGCCGAGCTGGCCCGGCTGCGCGCCGGGCTGCCCGGGCCCGTGGCACTGGTGCCCACGATGGGCGCCCTGCACGAGGGGCACCGCACCCTGGTCCGCGCCGCGCGCGAGCGGGCCGGCAGCGTCGTGGTCTCGGTGTTCGTCAACCCGACCCAGTTCGGCCCCGGTGAGGACTTCGACCGCTACCCCCGCACCTGGGACGCCGACCTGGCCGCGCTCGCCGAGGAGGGCGCCGACGTCGTTCTCCACCCGCCGGTGGCGGAGGTCTACCCGGCCGGCTCGGTCGGGGTGGCCGTGCACCCGGGGCCGCTGGGTGACGTGCTCGAGGGCGCCGTCCGCCCCGGGCACTTCGCCGGCGTCCTGACCGTCGTCGCCAAGCTGTTCGGCCTGGTCCGGCCGGACGTCGCCTTCTTCGGCGAGAAGGACTACCAGCAGCTCACCTTGATCCGGGCCATGGCCCGCGAGCTGGCCCTCGGCGTCGAGGTCGTCGGCGTGCCCACCGTCCGCGAGGACGACGGACTGGCGCTGTCCTCCCGCAACCGCTACCTCTCGCCGGAGCAGCGGGCCACCGCAGCCACGATCTCGCGGGCCCTGCGTGCCGGGGCGGACGTCGGGCCGCGGGGCGCCGACGCCGTCCTCACCGCCGCCCGCGAGGTGCTGGCCGCCGCCCCCGAGCTGGTGCCCGACTACCTCGAGCTCACCGGCCCCGACCTCGGGCCGGCGCCCGCCGCCGGCCCGGCCCGCCTGCTGCTCGCCGCGCGCGCCGGCGGCACCCGACTCATCGACAACACCGAGATTCATCTGGGAGACCTCCGATGATGCGCACGATGCTGAAGAGCAAGATCCACCGGGCGACGGTCACCCAGGCCGACCTGCACTACGTGGGCTCGGTGACCATCGACGAGGACCTGCTCGACGCCGCGGACCTGCTGCCCGGCGAGCAGGTCGCGATCGTCGACGTCACCAACGGCGCGCGGCTGGAGACCTACGTCATCCCCGGCGAGCGGGGCAGCGGCGTCATCGGCATCAACGGCGCCGCCGCGCACCTGGTCCACCCCGGCGACCTGGTCATCATGATCAGCTACGGCGTCATGGACGAGACCGAGGCGAAGTCCCACATCCCGAAGGTCGTGCACGTCGACGGCACCAACCGCATCGTCGAGCTGGGCGGCGACCCCGCCGCGCCGTCCCCGGGTGTGCAGGGGCAGGTCCGGGGCGACACGATCTCAAGGTGAGCCTCGTCACGGTCGGCCGGATCACCGGGCTCCCGCGTCGCCTGTCGGCGCCGGCGCCCGGCTGGGAGCTCGCCGCCGACGTGTGCGTCGTCGGCTCCGGCGTCGCCGGCCTCTGCGTGGCCCTGCACGCCCGGGCGGCGGGGCTGTCGGTCGCCGTCGTCACCAAGGTCCGGGCGGACGCCGGGTCGACCCGGTGGGCGCAGGGCGGGATCGCGGCCGTCCTCGACCCGGCCGACACCCCCGAGGCGCACGCCCGGGACACCGAGGTCGCCGGGGTCGGGCTGTGCGAGCCCGACGCGGTCGCCGTACTGGTGCACGAGGGCCCCGGCCGACTGCGCCAGCTGATCGACTGGGGGGCCGCCTTCGATCGCGACCCCACGGGCCGGCTGCTGCTCACCCGCGAGGGCGGGCACTCCGCCGACCGGATCGTGCACGCCGGCGGCGACGCCACCGGCTCGGAGGTGCAGCGCGCGCTGCAGGACGCCGTCCGCGCCGACCCGGGGGTCACCCTGGTGGAGCACGCGATGGTGCTCGACCTGCTCACCGACGCCGACGGCCGCGCTGCCGGCGTCACCCTGCACGTGCTCGGCGAGGGCAGTGCGGACGGCGTCGGCGCGGTGCGCGCCCGCGCGGTGGTGCTGGCCACCGGCGGCATGGGCCAGGTCTACGCGGCCACCACCAACCCGGCGGTCTCCACCGGGGACGGCGTCGCCCTCGGCCTGCGCGCCGGCGCGGTCGCCACCGACCTCGAGTTCGTCCAGTTCCACCCCACCTCGCTGTACCTGGGCCCCGGCGCGCGCGGTCAGCAGCCACTCGTGAGCGAGGCGCTGCGCGGCGAGGGGGCGGTGCTGCGCGACGGAGCGGGGAAGCGGTTCATGGCCGGGGTGCACCCGCTGGCCGAGCTGGCGCCGCGTGACGTCGTGGCCAAGGCGATCACCCGGGTGCAGCTGCGGGACGGCGTCGACCACGTCTGGCTCGACGCCCGCACGGTGCCCGGCCTGGCCGGGCGGTTCCCGACCATCGTCGCCAGCTGCCGGGCCGCGGGCATCGACCCGGCCACCGAGCTGGTCCCGGTCACCCCGGCGGCGCACTACGCCTCCGGCGGGCTGGTGACCGACCTGGCCGGGCGGACGACGGTGCCCGGGCTCTACGCCTGCGGGGAGGTGGCCTGCACCGGCGTGCACGGCGCCAACCGGCTGGCGTCGAACTCGCTGCTCGAGGGGCTGGTGTTCGCCGCCCGCATCGGGGCCGAGCTGGTCGAGCGGCTGCCGCCGCCGTCCCCCGTGGGAATGTCGGAGGCGGCGCCGTCCGGGCTGCTCGACCCCGCCGGCCGCCGCGAGGTCACCGAGACGATGTCGGCCCGCGTCGGCGCGCTGCGCAGCGGCGCCGGGCTGGCCGAGGCGACCGGCCGGCTGGCCGCGCTGGCCGCCGGAGATC
>NZ_SPQN01000144.1 GCF_004571065.1 Geodermatophilus sp. DF01-2 | reverse complement strand
CGGCCGGACCGGGACCAGCCGCAGCCCGGGGGCGGGTGTGGCCGGCGGCCGGGCGTCCGCCCCCGGCGCGTCGGTCACGGCACCAGCCCCTGGGAGGGCGAGCCGGCCGGCGGCGGGGTGGACGACGGCGGGGTGGACGACGGCGGGGTGGGCAGCGACCTGCCGCGGGCCTGCCGGTGGACGGCGGCGAAGCGCTGGGCGACGGTGACCGCGCTGCCCACCAGCAGCACCCACAGCGCCACGTGCAGGGCGTAGGGGATGCCCAACCCGGAGAACCCGGTGCCGACCAGCACGAGGATCAGCCGCTCGGTGCGCTCCACGATCCCGACGTCGCAGCGTAGCCCCATGCCCTCGGCGCGGGCCTTGACGTAGGAGGTCAGCACGCCGAGGACCAGGCACAGCAGCGCGAGCAGCACGATCAGCCGGTTCGCGCCGGCTCCCGAGAACCACCAGACCAGCGCGCCGAAGATCGCCGCGTCGGCCGCGCGGTCGCCGGTGGAGTCCAGCACCGCCCCGAACACCGAGCCGCCGCCGCGGGCCCGGGCCAGCGCGCCGTCGAGCATGTCGAGCAGCACGAAGACGGTGACGGTGAACGCGCCCCAGAACAGGTGCCCGGTCGCGATCAGGCCGACCGCGCCGCCGATCGCGCCCAGCGTGCCGACCAGCGTCACTGCGTCCGGGGTGACCCCGGCACGGGCCAGCCGGGCCACCACGGGGGCCCAGAAGCGGCCCACCGCGGCGCGGGCGTTGACGCCGAGCACCTCAGGTCCCCGCGGAGCCGGGGCGACCGTCCGGCCAGTTCCGGGCCAGCAGCGTCCGGGTCTCGCGCAGCACCTGCGGCAGCACGCGGGTGAGCCCGATGACCGGCATGAAGTTGGTGTCCCCGCCCCACCGCGGCACCGCGTGCTGGTGCAGGTGGTCGGCGATGCCGGCGCCGGCGACCGAGCCCTGGTTCATGCCGATGTTGAACCCGTGCGCGCCCGACACCGCGCGCACCACCTGCATGGCCGTCTGGGTGAACCGGCCCAGCTCGGCGACCTCCGCAGGGGTGAGGTCGGTGTAGTCGGGCACGTGCCGGTACGGCACCAGCATCAGGTGCCCGGCGTTGTAGGGGTACAGGTTGAGGACGGCGTAGACCCGCTCCCCACGGGCGACGACCAGTCCCTCCTCGTCGCCCATCTGCGGGATGAGGCAGAACGGGCAGTCGTGGGCGCCGGTGGGCTTGCCCTCGCCGCGGATGTAGGCCATGCGGTACGGGGTCCACAGGTGCTCGAAGACCGTGGTGGGCCCCCCGTCGTCGCCGGAGACCGCGACCCGGGAGGCATCCTCGGCCCCGGAACCCGCCCGGCCCTGCCCCGTGCTCATCCGGCCACCAGGGCATCGGCCGTCGGGTCGGCGTTCGCCCGGCTGTCCACCCACTGTGCGATCGCGGCCACCGCCTGGTCGACGGGCACCCCGTTGTGCTGGCTGCCGTCGCGGAAGCGGAAGGAGACCGCGCCGGCCTCGGCGTCGGTCGCGCCGGCGATGAGCACGAACGGCACCTTCTGCTTGCTGGCGGTGCGGATCTTCTTCTGCATCCGGTCGTCGGAGTCGTCGATCTCCACGCGGATGCCGCGGGCGCGCAGCTGCAGCGCGACGTCACGCAGGTAGGTGACCTGCTCGTCGGTGACCGGGATGCCGACGACCTGCACCGGCGCCAGCCACGCCGGGAAGGCGCCCGCGTAGTGCTCGGTGAGGACGCCGAAGAAGCGCTCGATCGACCCGAACTTCGCCGAGTGGATCATCACCGGCTGCTGCCGCGAGCCGTCGGCGGTCGTGTACTCCAGGCCGAAGCGCGCCGGCTGGTTGAAGTCGTACTGGATGGTCGACATCTGCCACGTGCGGCCGATCGCGTCCCGCGCCTGCACCGAGATCTTCGGGCCGTAGAACGCCGCGCCGCCGGGGTCGGGCACGAGCTCCAGCCCGGTCTCGCGGGCCGCCTGCTCGAGCACTCCCGTGGCGACCGCCCACTGCTCGTCCGACCCGATGAACTTGTCGGAGTCCCCGCGGGTGGACAGCTCCAGGTAGTAGTCGTCCAGGCCGAAGTCGCGCAGCAGCCCGAGCACGAACGCCAGCAGGTGGCGGATCTCACCGGGCGCCTGCTCCGGGGTCACGTAGCTGTGCGAGTCGTCCTGCGTCAGCCCGCGCACCCGGGTCAGGCCGTGCACGACGCCGGACTTCTCGTACCGGTAGACGGAGCCGAACTCGAAGAAGCGCAGCGGCAGCTCACGGTAGGACCGCCCGCGCGACCTGAAGATCAGGTTGTGCATCGGGCAGTTCATGGCCTTGAGGTAGTACTCGCTGCTCTCAAGCTCCATGGGCGGGAACATGGTGTCGGCGTAGTACGGCAGGTGCCCGGAGGTCTCGAACAGGCCGCGCTTGCTGATGTGCGGCGTCCCGACGTAGTCGAAACCCTCCTCGATGTGCCGGCGGCGGACGTAGTCCTCCATCTCCCGCTTGACCACGCCGCCCTTGGGGTGGAACACCGCCAGGCCCGAGCCGATCTCGTCGGGGAAGCTGAAGAGATCGAGCTCGGCGCCGAGCCGGCGGTGGTCGCGGCGCTCGGCCTCGGCCAGCTGCTCGAGGTAGGCCTTGTGCGCCTCCCTGCTCTCCCACGCGGTGCCGTAGATCCGCTGGAGCTGCGGGTTCTTCTCGCTGCCCCGCCAGTAGGCGGCCGCGGACCGGGTGAGCGAGAACGCCGGGATGTTCGACGTCCGCGGCAGGTGCGGGCCGCGGCACAGGTCGGTCCACACCAGGTCGCCGGTGCGGGCGTCCCGGTTGTCGTACATGGTCAGCTGGGCGCCGCCGACCTCGACGTCGGCGCCCTCGGCGGCCTCGCCGGCACCACCCTTGAGCCCGATCAGCTCGAGCTTGAACGGCTCGTGCGCGAGCTCGGTCCCGGCATCGGCGTCGCTGACCTCGCGACGGGAGAAGTACTGACCCGCCTTGACGATCTCCTGCATCCGCTTCTCGAGGGCCGCGAGGTCCTCGGGGGTGAAGGGCCGCTCGGGGGCGAAGTCGTAGTAGAAGCCGTTCTCCACCGGCGGGCCGATGCCCAGCCGGGTGCCGGGGAAGAGATCCTGCACCGCCTGGGCCAGCACGTGCGCCGTGGAGTGTCGGATCACCGCCCGCCCCTCCGGGCTGGCGGCGGGTACCGGCTCCACCTCGGCGTCGACCTCGGGGGCCCAGGCCAGGTCCCTGAGTTCCCCGGTCGCCAGGTCACGGACGACCACCGCGCCGCCGGGGCCCTTGAGCGGGATCCCGGCCGCCTTCAGCGCGTCCTGGGCCGTCGTCCCGGCCGACACCCGGAGCGGGGCGGTGGCGGCGAGGGTGGGCGCGGCTGACACGGGAGCTCCTGCGAGGTCGACGGACGGGTGGCGGGAAGGACCCCGAGCCTAGTGCGCGACGCGCGTCACCCCGGGACGACGCCCAGCCCGTCGGCGACGGCACCGCGGCGGTCCAGCACCGCGGCCACCCGCTCGTAGGTGGCCGGGTCGGCGGGGACGACCTGGACGGCGTCCGGACGGCGGTCGATGCGCAGCGGCACCGCCTCGGCGCGGGTGACGGTGAACCGGCCGTCGTCACCACGGGTGAAGGTGAACCGGGCGGCGACCGAGTCCTCGGTCGGGTACCCGCGGGTCGAGTGCTCGGCCAGGTGGTTGCCGAGGCCGTAGGCGACCCACTCGCCGTCGATCCGCTCGAACGGCTGGACGACGTGCGCGTGGTGGCCCAGCACGAGGTCGACGTCGGGCGAGGCGAGCAGCGCCCGCGCCGCCTCCTCCTGGGCAGTCGTGGGGTCGTGGTCGTACTCGGTGCAGCAGTGCAGGCTGGCCACCACGATCTCGGCACCGGCCGCGCGGGCCCGGGCGGCGGCGGCCAGCATGCCGTCGACGTCCGGCACGTCGGCGACGTCCACCGCCCACGGCCGACCGGCCGGCAGCGGCACCCCGTTGAGGCTCCAGGTGGCCGCGACGTGGCCGACCCGCACCCCGCCGGCGTCCACCACCACCGGCGTCGTGCTCTCGGCCTCGGTCCGGTACGTGCCGGTGTGCGCGATCCCGGCCGCGTCGAGGGCGTCGAGGGTGCGCGCCAGACCGCCGGCGCCGTCGTCCAGCGAGTGGTTCGACGCCGTGGAGCACAGGTCGTAGCCCGCCTCGGCGAGCGCGTCGACGACCTCGGGCTGGACGGCGAAGCTCGGGTACCCCCGGTGCGGACCACCCGCCGGGGCGACCGGCGTCTCCAGGTGGCAGATCGCCAGGTCCGCGTCCCGCAGCAGCGGGGCGACCGGCGCGAACACCGCGGAGAAGTCGTACCCGCCCCCGCCGGTGGCCGCGCCGGCCTCCAGTGCGCCGTCCTGGTGGACGAGCACGTCACCGGTGGCGACGAGCGTCACGCTCTCGGGCGGGGGCTCGGCGGCGGACGCGGTGGACGGCGCGGCTGCGGGGTCGTCGGGCGCGGTGCCGCAGCCCGCCAGCACGAGGGCCAGCGCGACCGCGGTGCCCGTCCGGCGGAGGTTGCTCGACACGGGGCCGCCGTCAGGGAGCCGGGTCGGGGCCGGCCAGGACCTCGACGCGGTCGCCGGCACGCACCGTGCCCGGCTGTCGCACCTCGGCGTAGACCCCCAGGCAGTGCTTGGGCGTGCGGGTCACGGAGACCACCACTTCGCCGACGCGCACGGTGCACCCGACCCAGCCGCGCTCGTCCTCGCCCTCGGGCAGGTCGAGCAGCAGGTTGGCGCGGGGATCGTCGGCCGAGCAGCCCTCCGGGACGTCACCGGCGGCGGCGCGGGCCACGGCCGCCCTGCTGACCAGGTGCACCGCAGCGGCGTCCACCTGCGGCTCGGCGGCCCGCTCCAGCCGGACGGGGCGACCGAGCACCTCGGTCAGGGTGATCGCGTCGGCCTCGTCGTCCCCGGAGGCGACGACCTCGGCCATCGCGGGCGTGCTCTTCACCGTCACCCGCTCCCCCGTGGTGGCGTCGACGACCGCCCAGGCCCGGTCACCGACCAGGCCCGCCGCCCCGACCTCGGCCTCCCCCACGGTGCGGCCGCCGAGGCTCTTCACCGGGTAGACCGTCACCTGCACGACGCTGCCCACATCGCTCACGAGTCCTCCTCGCTGGCGCTCGTCGGCCGCGTTCGCGGCGCTGCTGTGCCCATGCGTTCGCTCGCAAGCTCGCTCACGGGTCCTCCTCGCCGGCGCTCGTCGGCCGCGTTCGCGGCGCTGCTGTGCCCATGCGTTCGCTCGCAAGCTCGCTCACGGGTCCTCCTCGCCGACGCTCGTCGGCCGCGTTCGCGGCGCTGCTGTGCCCATGCGTTCGCTCGCGAGCTCGCTCACGGGTCCTCCTCGCCGGCGCTCGTCGGCCGCGTTCGCGGCGCTGCTGTGCCCATGCGTTCGCTCGCAAGCTCGCTCACGGGTCCTCCTCGCCGACGCTCGTCGGCCGCGTTCGCGGC
>NZ_SPQN01000143.1 GCF_004571065.1 Geodermatophilus sp. DF01-2 | reverse complement strand
TGGAATGGTTGTCCGGCGGCGTCCTACTCTCCCACCCCGTCTCCGGGGCAGTACCATCGGCGCTGAGAGGCTTAGCTTCCGGGTTCGGAATGGGTCCGGGCGTTTCCCTCTCGCCATGGCCGCCGTAACGCTGTGAACCTGACAAACCAGGCCACCCCCAGGGGGGTGGGGCTGGTGTGTGCGTTCAGAACCGCACAGTGGACGCGTACAACGTTGCGTGCTTGCTGGTCGACCCGTTGCCCCTGGCACGGGGTGTGGGGGTCGTTGTTGTTGTGTGGTCAAGCCCTCGGCCTGTTAGTACCGGTCAGCTCCACACCTCGCGGTGCTTCCACTTCCGGCCTATCAACCCGCTGGTCTGGGCGGGGGCCTTACCCCATTGACTGGGTGAGAGACCTCATCTTGAAGCGAGCTTCCCGCTTAGATGCTTTCAGCGGTTATCCCTGCCGAACGTGGCCAACCAGCCGTGCACCTGGCGGTACAACTGGCACACCAGAGGTTCGTCCGTCCCGGTCCTCTCGTACTAGGGACAGCTCTTCTCAAGTCTCTTACGCGCACGGCGGATAGGGACCGAACTGTCTCACGACGTTCTAAACCCAGCTCGCGTACCGCTTTAATGGGCGAACAGCCCAACCCTTGGGACCTACTCCAGCCCCAGGATGCGACGAGCCGACATCGAGGTGCCAAACCATCCCGTCGATATGGACTCTTGGGGAAGATCAGCCTGTTATCCCCGGGGTACCTTTTATCCGTTGAGCGACACCGCTTCCACATGCCGGTGCCGGGTCACTAGTCCCAGCTTTCGCTCCTGCTCGACCCGTCGGTCTCACAGTCAAGCTCCCTTGTGCACTTGCACTCGACACCTGATTGCCAACCAGGCTGAGGGAACCTTTGGGCGCCTCCGTTACCCTTTGGGAGGCAACCGCCCCAGTTAAACTACCCACCTGACACTGTTCCTGATCCGGATCACGGACCCAGGTTAGACATCCAATTCGACCAGAGTGGTATTTCAACGACGACTCCACGAACACTGGCGTGCCCGCTTCACGGTCTCCCACCTATCCTACACAAACCGAACCGAACACCAATATCAAGCTGTAGTGAAGGTCCCGGGGTCTTTCCGTCCTGCCGCGCGTAACGAGCATCTTTACTCGTAGTGCAATTTCGCCGAGCCTGTGGTCGAGACAGCTGAGAAGTCGTTACGCCATTCGTGCAGGTCGGAACTTACCCGACAAGGAATTTCGCTACCTTAGGATGGTTATAGTTACCACCGCCGTTTACTGGCGCTTGAGTTCTGAGCTTCGCCCCGAAGAGCTAACCCGTCCCCTTAACGTTCCAGCACCGGGCAGGCGTCAGTCCGTATACCTCGTCTTACGACTTCGCACGGACCTGTGTTTTTAGTAAACAGTCGCTTCTCACTGGTCTCTGCGGCCACCCCCCGCTGCCCCAGGCACGCTGGTTCACGGGAAGCGGCCCCCCTTCTCCCGAAGTTACGGGGGCATTTTGCCGAGTTCCTTGACCACAGTTCGCTCGATCGCCTCGGTATTCTCTACCTGACCACCTGAGTTGGTTTGGGGTACGGGCCGCTCGGAACTCGCTAGAGGCTTTTCTCGGCAGCATAGGATCATCCCATTCACCGCAATCGGCTATGCGTCAGGCCTCACCCACATGCCCGACGGATTTACCTGTCGGACGGGCCACACCCTTGCCCCGGCACCACCACTCACCGGTAGGACTACCTTCCTGCGTCACCCCATCGCTTGCCTACTACCAGTCCGGATCCCGCGCTCCACCCAACGAGTCACGAATGACCCACCAGGCTTCGGGCGGTTAGCATCGCCAGGTTCGGCATGGGCGTTCCTTCGCGGGTACGGGAATATCAACCCGTTGTCCATCGACTACGCCTGTCGGCCTCGCCTTAGGTCCCGACTCACCCTGGGCGGATTAGCCTGGCCCAGGAACCCTTGGTCTTCCGGCGGGGGAGGTTCTCACTCCCCTCTCGCTACTCATGCCTGCATTCTCACTCGCGTGGCGTCCACGGCTGGATCCCTCCGCCGCTTCACCCGCCACACGACGCTCCCCTACCCACCCCACCACCTGGCCGACAGACCACAGTCTGCCGACGAGCTACCGGTGGAGTGCCACGGCTTCGGCGGTGTGCTTGAGCCCCGCTACATTGTCGGCGCGGAACCACTTGACCAGTGAGCTATTACGCACTCTTTCAAGGATGGCTGCTTCTAAGCCAACCTCCTGGTTGTCTCTGCGATCCCACATCCTTTTCCACTTAGCACACGCTTAGGGGCCTTAGCCGATGATCTGGGCTGTTTCCCTCTCGACTACGAACCTTATCGCCCGCAGTCTCACTGCCACGCTCTCACTTACCGGCATTCGGAGTTTGGTTGACGTCAGTAACCTTGTCGGGCCCATCGGCCATCCAGTGCTCTACCTCCGGCAAGAAACACGCGACGCTGCACCTAAATGCATTTCGGGGAGAACCAGCTATCACCGAGTTTGATTGGCCTTTCACCCCTACCCACAGCTCATCCCCCAGGTTTTCAACCCTGGTGGGTTCGGTCCTCCACGCGGTCTTACCCGCGCTTCAACCTGGCCATGGGTAGATCACTCGGCTTCGGGTCTAGAGCACGCGACTACCGCCACCCGAAGGTGACACCGCCCTATTCGGACTCGCTCTCGCTACGGCTACCCCTCACGGGTTAACCTCGCCACGCACCACTAACTCGCAGGCTCATTCTTCAAAAGGCACGCAATCACCCACGCCTCGAAAGGCGATTCCAGGCTCTCACGGCTTGTAGGCACACGGTTTCAGGTACTATTTCACTCCCCTCCCGGGGTACTTTTCACCTTTCCCTCACGGTACTCGTCCGCTATCGGTCACCAGGAAGTATTCAGGCTTAGCGGGTGGTCCCGCCAGATTCACACCGAATTCCACGGGCTCGGTGCTACTCGGGAAAAACGTCCGGGAGGACCTGCGTTTTCGTGTACGGGGCTCTCACCCTCTCCGGCGACCCCTTCCAGAGGCCTTCCACTAACACAAGGTCTTTCTCACTCCCCGCCGGTCCGGCAGAACCAGCTGAACGCTCCCACGACCCCGCCTCCACAACCCCTGCCGGGTATCACATGGAAACGGTTTAGCCTCCTCCGCTTTCGCTCGCCACTACTCACGGAATCACGGTTGTTTTCTCTTCCTGTGGGTACTGAGATGTTTCACTTCCCCACGTTCCCTCCACACGCCCTATGTGTTCAGGCGCGGGTCACACCACATGACTGGTGCGGGGTTCCCCCATTCGGACATCCTCGGATCAACGCTCGGTTGGCAGCTCCCCGAGGCTTATCGCAGCCTCCTACGTCCTTCATCGGCTCCTGGTGCCCAGGCATCCACCGTGTGCCCTCAACAACTTGGCCACACAACCACAACACACCCCACGCCCATCCACCCCACCCCGGCACACACACCAGTGCGCACCAGACCAGGACTCGACGATCCGCGGGCTACCCAATCAAAGAAAGATGCTCGCGTCCACTGTGCAGTTCTCAACGAACAACCGGCCACCACCCGACACCACCCCCGCCGAACCCCACCCCCCGGCCACCGCCACCGGCAGCACGAGGAACGAGTGGTACGAGAACCCGGACGGCCCCGACCCGAGACAACAACCCCCACCCACCACCCGGACACACCCACGTGCCCCCCGGTCGACAGGATCCGCTCCCTCAGGACCCAACAGCGTGCCTACGACCCCCACCCACCCCCGACCCCGTTCCCCACCCACCCCCTCAGGAGCAGGCCGTACTAGGAGCCGACCGCAGCCGGCGGCCGAACTGGTCAGCGTTCCACCCTCGAGCACCACCCCACACACACGCGGCCATCCGAGAACCGGACGACCATCCAGGTGCGAGCGCGGCTCCGCACCACCAACCCCCACCGGGGCCCAGCGGTGACGACGCTCCTTAGAAAGGAGGTGATCCAGCCGCACCTTCCGGTACGGCTACCTTGTTACGACTTCGTCCCAATCGCCGATCCCGCCTTCGACGGCTCCCTCCCACAACGGGGTTGGGCCACCGGCTTCGGGCGTTACCGACTTTCGTGACGTGACGGGCGGTGTGTACAAGGCCCGGGAACGTATTCACCGCAGCGTTGCTGATCTGCGATTACTAGCGACTCCAACTTCATGGGGTCGAGTTGCAGACCCCAATCCGAACTGAGACCGGCTTTCTGGGATTCGCTCCACCTCACGGTATCGCAGCCCTTTGTACCGGCCATTGTAGCATGTTTGCAGCCCTAGACATAAGGGGCATGATGATTTGACGTCATCCCCACCTTCCTCCGAGTTGACCCCGGCAGTCTCCCATGAGTCCCCACCATCACGTGCTGGCAACATGGAACGAGGGTTGCGCTCGTTGCGGGACTTAACCCAACATCTCACGACACGAGCTGACGACAACCATGCACCACCTGTGCACGACCCTTACGGACACCCCATCTCTGAAGCTTTTCCGTGCATGTCAAGCCTAGGTAAGGTTCTTCGCGTTGCATCGAATTAAGCAACATGCTCCGCCGCTTGTGCGGGCCCCCGTCAATTCCTTTGAGTTTTAGCCTTGCGGCCGTACTCCCCAGGCGGGGCGCTTAATGCGTTAGCTGCGGCACGGAGACCGTGGAATGGCCCCCACACCTAGCGCCCAACGTTTACGGCGTGGACTACCAGGGTATCTAATCCTGTTCGCTCCCCACGCTTTCGCTCCTCAGCGTCAGTTGCTGCCCAGAGACCCGCCTTCGCCACCGGTGTTCCTCCTGATATCTGCGCATTTCACCGCTACACCAGGAATTCCAGTCTCCCCTGCAACACTCAAGTCTGCCCGTATCGACTGCAGGCCCGGAGTTGAGCTCCGGGTTTTCACAGCCGACGCGACAAACCGCCTACGAGCTCTTTACGCCCAATAATTCCGGACAACGCTTGCACCCTACGTATTACCGCGGCTGCTGGCACGTAGTTGGCCGGTGCTTCTTCTGCTCCTACCGTCACCCCGAAAGGCTTCGTCGAAGCTGAAAGAGGTTTACAACCCGAAGGCCGTCATCCCCCACGCGGCGTCGCTGCGTCAGGCTTCCGCCCATTGCGCAATATTCCCCACTGCTGCCTCCCGTAGGAGTCTGGGCCGTGTCTCAGTCCCAGTGTGGCCGATCACCCTCTCAGGCCGGCTACCCGTCGTCGCCTTGGTAGGCCACTACCCCACCAACAAGCTGATAGGCCGCGGGCCCATCCCCAGCCGGAAACCCTTTCCACCACCAGACCATGCGGCCAGCAGTGAACATCCGGTATTAGCCCCAATTTCTTGGAGTTATCCCAGAGCCGGAGGCAGGTTGCCCACGTGTTACTCACCCGTTCGCCACTGATCCCCACCCGAAGATGGTTCACCGTTCGACTTGCATGTGTTAAGCACGCCGCCAGCGTTCGTCCTGAGCCAGGATCAAACTCTCCGTAGATGCTTGAAACCCCTGACCTGAAGAACCGAGAACTAGCACTCTCGACATCCATCAACCCAAAGAAACCCACAAAAAAGGGGTTCGATACTTGGCACTGACTTTCGGCACGCTGTTGAGTTCTCAAGGAGCGGACGC
>NZ_SPQN01000142.1 GCF_004571065.1 Geodermatophilus sp. DF01-2 | reverse complement strand
TCGGCTACACCGTCACCCTCACCGCAGCAGCCTGACCCCACACTCGAGCCGACCTCGCCGATTGCCGCCGAGGTCCGCTGCAGCGCGCTCGCCGAGCCCCAGTGCGGGTGGCTATTTTCCGGTCAGCGGGTGACGACGTCGATCGGCAGGGAGCTGTCCGCGCCGACGTCGAGCGCGGACGGCGCCACCCCGGCCTCGACCAGGCGCGAGCCCAGCGCGGCGACCATCGCGCCGTTGTCGGTGCACAGCCGTGGGCTGGGCACACGCAGGACGATCCCGGCCGCGGCGCACCGCTCCTCGGCCAGCGCGCGCAGCCGCGAGTTCGCCGCCACGCCGCCGCCCAGGACCAAGTGGTCGACCCCGGAGTCACGGCACGCGCGGACGGCCTTCCTCGTCAGCACGTCGGCCACCGCCTCCTGGAACGACGCCGCGACGTCGGCCACCGGCACCGGCTCCCCCGCCCGCTGCCGGGCCTCGACCCACCGGGCGACGGCGGTCTTCAGGCCCGAGAAGGAGAAGTCGTAAGGGGCGTCGCGGGGGCCGGTGAGCCCGCGCGGGAAGTCGATCGCCGCCGGGTCACCCTCGCCCGCGGCCCGGTCGATCGGCGGGCCGCCGGGAAAGGGCAGGCCCAGCACGCGGGCCACCTTGTCGAAGGCCTCCCCCGCCGCGTCGTCGATGGTGCGGCCCAGCGACTGCACCTCGTGGGCCAGGTCGGGCACCAGCAGCAGGGAGCTGTGCCCGCCGGAGACCAGCAGCGCCATCGACGGCTCGGCCAGCTTGCCGTGCTGCAGCTCGTCGACGGCGACGTGTGCCGCCAGGTGGTTGACGCCGTACAGCGGCCTGTCCAGCGCCAGTGCGTAGGCCTTGGCCGCGGCCAGCCCGACCAGGAGCGCGCCGGTCAGCCCGGGCCCGGCGGTGACCGCGACCGCGTCGACGTCGGAGGCGCGCACCCCGGCATCGGCCAGCGCCCGGTGCACGGTCGGCACCATCGCCTCCAGGTGCGCCCGCGAGGCGATTTCCGGGACCACGCCGCCGAAGCGCTCGTGCTCGGCCACGGACGTGGCCAGCGCGTCGGCCAGCAGCGTCCGCCCGCGCACGAGGCCGACACCGGTCTCGTCGCACGAGGTCTCGAACCCCAGCACGATCGCTTCCCCGCCCACCCTGCTCACAGCCTCTCCCGCTTCATCACGACGGCGTCCGTGCCGGACGGCTGGTAGTAGCGCGGCCGCCGGCCGATCTCGGTGAACCCCCGCCGCCGGTAGAGGCCCTGGGCGACCGGGTTGTCGGCGCGCACCTCCAGCAGCACCACGGGGCTGCGCCGGTCGGCCTCGGCCAACAGCGCGTCCAGCAGCGCGGCGCCGATGCCCTCGCCCTGCCGGTCGGCGGCCACGCCGATCGTCGCCACGTGCGCCTCGTCGTCGTAGGCGATCAGCCCGGCGTAGCCGACCACCCGGTCGCCGTCCTCGGCCACCAGGTAGTGACGGGTGTCGGTGCGGGCGAGCTCGTCGCGGTACATCGCCCGCGTCCAGGTGTCCGGGGCGAACAGCTGCTCCTCGAGGCCGAGGACGGCGTCCAGGTCGGCCAGCCGCATCGGCCGCAGCCGCGCGATCACGTCGTCGTCACCGGCTTGTACGACGTCGGCGGGACGGCGTCCGGACGGCGCAGGTACAGCGGCACCAGCGGGGCGGCGGACGACGGGTCGGCCAGCTGCGGCGCCGCGGCCCGCAGCAGTCCCGCCGTCGTCACCTCGGCCGGGGTGACCTCGACGCGCAACCGCTCCGCGAAGCGGGCGTCCCCGACGACCGGGCCGGCGACCTCCAGCTCCTCGGGCCGCACCACGCCCGGGCCGCGGGTGCGCGAGCCGTCGGCGGCGTAGACGGCCCAGTAGACCTCCTTGCGCCGGGCGTCGGTGACCACCGTGCGGCCACCGGAGCCGACGGCGTCCAGGGAGCAGACCCCGACCACGAGCAGCCCGCGGGCATCGGCGAGCGCCGCGGCGGTGACCACGCCGACCCGCAGCCCGGTGAACGGCCCCGGCCCCAGCCCGGTCACCACGGCGTCGACGTCGGCCAGCGACCGGCCGGCGCCCCGCAGCGCGTCGGTGACCGCGACGGTCAGCAGCTCCGCGTGCCGGTTGCCCGAGGGCACCGCCCGCTCGACGAGCACCTCGGTCGTCCCGTCCGGCGACCACCGGGCGAGGCCGGCCACCAGCGTCGGCGTGGCGGTGTCGAGGGCGAGGACGAGCACGACCGACCAGGGTAGTGCCGCCCTACGTCCGTTCCGCCGGGACGGCGTCCCTACTCCTCCTGCTCGCCCACGGTGAGCTCGACCGACTGCACGAGCACGTACACCGCGGTGGCGCAGAACGGCGCCAGCAGCCATGCTGCGGTGTCCGCGATCAGGAAGCGGATGCCGACGGCCGCTCCGACCCCGGCGCCGACCGCCAGGAAGTCGGTCGCGGTCGCCACGAGCAACACCTTCGAGGGCGGCTCGTCGTCCTCTTCTCCGCGCAGCAGCAGCGCGACCAGCACGTTGAGCACCGAGAACGCCGCCACGGCGGTGAGGGCGAAGCCGAACAGCTCGGGCAGCGAGGGCTGCCCGTAAGCGGCCGAGACCACCCCGAAGGTGACGGTGATCATGATGGAGAAGCCGAAGCTCTGCGCGTTGCCGGAGACGGCCGTCCGCAACCCGAGGAGGTACTGCCGGCCCCGCGCCGTCGTCGCCTTCGCCATGGCGGCAGCACTGCCCGGCACGGCCCGGCGATAACCCGGGATCACCCGGCCGCGGTACCGGACTGATGTGTTGACGCTCTCTGGCATCACCGCCGTGCGGACCACTCTGGACCTCGACGACGACGTCCCCACGGCTGCTCGTGGGCTGGCCGCCGAGCAGCGGCGTTCGCTGGGTTCGGTGGTCTCCGAGCTCGCGCGCCGGGGACCGACCCCCGCCCGGGTGGAAACCCACGACGACCTCCCCGTCATCCGCGTGCCCTCCGGGAGTCCGCCCATCACCGCCGCGATGGTCCGCCGCGCCCTCGACGAGGACTGAGTCCGCGGCACTGGCCGGTCACCAGACCGTGGAGCTGCTCATCGGTCTCCAGCGCGATGAGCAGCCAGCCGTGCGCCGTGCGGCGCCGTGCCCTCAGCCGGCCCTGCTCACCGCCTGCCGCACCACGTCGACGTAGGCCCGGTGCGCCAGCCGCAGTCGGTGCACCTCCCGAGCCGCCATCCGACGCAGCTCGTCGTGCTCGGCCGGCTGCAGGTTGCGCGGCTCGCCGTCCCACGCCCGGACCGCCCACAGGGCCAGGTGCAGCTTGCCGTCCTCGAGGCGGGCCAGCGGTGCCGGGTCCGGCGGCACGACGCCGACCTCCTCGCGCAGCTCCCGGGCCAGTGCGGCGCACTCGTCCTCTCCCGGCTCGACGTGGCCGCCGGGGAAGTCCCACACGTCGGGATACCAGCGCCGGTCGGGCGAGCGGTGACCGAGGAGCACCTCGGCTCGGCGTACGAGCACCCCCGCGACCACGTGGCGCCCGCTCAGATCAACCCGCCCAGGCGCTGCTCCCAGCCTGGGCCGTGGGGCACGAGCAGCGCCGTCCGGACGTCGTCGTCGCGCCGGTCGAGGCGCACCTCGAGGTGCTCGTCGGCCAGCTGCTCGACCAGCCCCTGGCCCCACTCGACGACGGTCACCGACTCCTCGGTGGACGCGTCGAGGTCCAGGTCGTCGACGTCGGCGACCCCGCCCAACCGGTAGGCGTCGACGTGCACCAGCGGCAGTCGGCCGCCGCGGTGCACGCGGGCGATGACGAACGTCGGCGAGGTGACCGGCTCGCGCACCCCCAGCGCCTCGCCCAGCCCCTGGGTCAGCGCGGTCTTGCCCGCGCCCAGGGGGCCGACCAGCACGACCAGGTCACCGGCGCACACCAGCCCGGCCAGCGCCGCGCCCAGCGCCCGGGTGTCCTCCGGGGTCGGCAGCACGTGCTCCCGCCTCACGCCAGGCTCTCCGCGACGGCGGTGAGGTCGGCCAGCAGCCCGGCCCGCGGCGCCCCGTTCGGGCCGAACCGGATGGCGGCCGACGGGTGGTAGGTGGCCCAGACGGCGCGGCCGTCGACGTCGTGCGCCCGGCCGCGGGCCTGCGCGAGCACGGTGCGGGGACCGAGGAACCACTTGGCCGACGACAGCCCCAGCGCGACGACCACCGGCGGGTCCAGCAGCTCCAGCTGGCGCCGCAGCCAGCCGCTGCAGCGGGCGACCTCGGGGCTCTTCGGCGTCCGGTTGCCCGGCGGGCGGCACTTCACCACGTTGAGGACGGCGGCCTGCGCGCGGTCGAGCCCGGCCTCGGCGAGCAGCTGGTCGAGCAGCGCACCGCTCCTCCCGACGAACGGCCGGCCGGTCTCGTCCTCGGTGGCGCCCGGCGCCTCGCCGACCAGGACGAAGCGCGGGCGTCCCCCGGCGGGGACCTCGCCGACCACCACGTGCTGCCGGGTGGCGGCCAGCTCCGGACAGGCGACGCAGGGCCGCGCGGCCGCGGCCAGGAACTCCCAGTCCGGAGCGGCGGCGGCGATGCGGGCGACCTCCTCGGCGGCGGCGTCCAAGCGGGGCGACCGGGGTGGCCGGGTCACCGATCCACCCGGTCCGGCAGCTCGGCGACCACCCGGCGCAGCAGCGCGGACAGCGCCGCGGTGACCTCGTCGGGCTTCTCCAGCGGCACCATGTGGCCCGCCTCCGGGACGACGACGTGCTCGACGCCCGGCGCATCCGCTCCGCTCAGCAGTTCGACGATCGCGTCGCTGTGCGCGCCGGGGATCAGCTTGTCCGCGTCGCCGGTCAGCACCAGCGTCGGGACGGCGCGCAGCGGCTGCAGCGACGCGGTCTCGTCCAGACCGGCCAGCGCCGGGTAGAACTCGGCGATCACCTCGACCGGCGTGCCGGCGATCATCGAGTCGACGTAACGGCCGAGCGCCGGGTCGACGTCTGTCGAGGCGAACGACAGCGACCAGGTGACGTGCGAGACGAGGTCGGCGGCCAGCCGGCGGGCCCGCTCGGCGAAGCCGGGACGACGGCGCATCGTGAACGCCGCGACCGGCAGGACCGCCGCGCGCACCCGGGTGAGCAGCTCGGGCAGACCGAAGTCCAGGTCGGCGAGGTTGCCGCTGGAGGTGCTCAGCAGCGCAGCGCCGACGACCCTCGTCCCGAACAGCTCCGGGCGCAGCGCCGCCAGGGCCATGACCGTCATGCCACCCATGGAGTGTCCGACCAGCACCACCGGCCCGTAGGGCACCCGCGCGCGGATCACCGCGTCGAGGTCGCGGCCGAGCTGGTCCATCGTCGAGTGCGCGGCCGACCCGCGGCCCGAGGCGCCGTGGCCGCGCTGGTCGTAGAACACCAGCCGCGCCGTCGGGCGGGAGCCGTTCGCGGTGGCCAGCGCGGCGCCCAGGGTCCGCCGCTGGAAGGTCCACGACGCCATGGACAAGCAGTAGCCGTGGACGAAGACCACGGTCAGCGGGGCGTCCGCGGGCCCGACCTCCTCCACGGCGAGCAGCACGCCGTCGTCGGCCGCCACGTGCGCGGTCCGGTCGGCACGCCGGGCGTGCGGACCGAGCGGGTCGTCCTCGCGCAGCTCGGCGTCGGCGGCGCCCCGCGGCAGCGCGGCCGCGGACCCCAGCCGCTCGGCG
>NZ_SPQN01000141.1 GCF_004571065.1 Geodermatophilus sp. DF01-2 | reverse complement strand
CCTGCCTGGCCGCCGCCTGCGCCGCCGTCCCCGCCGCGCTACGGCCGGAGGTCGACGCGCTCGCCGACCTCGTCGACCGGGGCCGCTGCCCCGGCGACGCCCTGCTGGACACCGCCCGGGCCGGCGGCGCTGCCGCCGCCCTCCTCTCAGCCATGGAGGCCACTCCTCGATGAGCGACCTGACCGAGACTCTCGCCCGCGACCTCGCCACCGCCCGCGAGCGCACCTTGCGGCTCACCGACCACGACGAGCCCGAGCTGCTGCGCCAGCACACCCCACTGCTCAGCCCGCTGGTCTGGGACCTTGCGCACATCGGTCAGCAGGAGGACCTCTGGCTGCTGCGCCGCGGCGACGCCCGGCGCGAGGGGCTGCTGCCGGCCGACGTCGAGGCGCTCTACGACGCCTTCACCCATCCCCGTGCGGTGCGCGCGCGGCTGCCGCTGCTGCCACCGGTGGAGGCGCGGGCCTTCTGCGGCGAGGTGCGCGGTCGGGTGCTCGACCGGCTGGAGCGCCTGGGTGCCGACGACGACCCGTTCCACTTCGCCATGGTGGTCAGCCACGAGCAGCAGCACGACGAGACGATGCTGCAGGCGCTCAACCTGCGCGCCGGGCCGCCGCTGCTCGGCGCCGGGGCGCCGCTGCCGGCCGGGCGGCCCGGGGTCGCCGGCACCTCGGCGCTGGTGCCCAGTGGGGGGTTCGTGCTCGGGGTGGACGCCGCCGACGAGCCGTTCTCGCTGGACAACGAGCGGCCGGCGCACGTCGTCGACGTCCCGTCCTTCCGGATCGGCCGGGTGCCGGTGACCAACGGCGAGTACGCGGCGTTCGTCGCCGACGGCGGGTACGACGACCGGCGCTGGTGGTCCGAGCGGGGCTGGGCGCACCGGGTCGAGACCGGGCTGCAGCGGCCGCAGTTCTGGGCCACCGACGGCACCCGCACCCGGTTCGGCGTGGTCGAGACGATCCCGGCGGACGAACCGGTCCAGCACGTCACCTTCTTCGAGGCCGAGGCGTACGCGGCGTGGGCCGGCGCGCGGCTGCCCACCGAGGTGGAGTGGGAGAAGGCTGCCGTCTGGGATCCGGCTCTGGCGAGGCGCCGCCGCTTCCCGTGGGGCTCGGCCGAGCCGTCGCCGGCGCTGGCCAACCTGGGCGGCGACGCACTGCGCCCGGCCCCGGTGGGCGCCTACCCCGCAGGAGCCTCCGCCTACGGCGTGGAGCAACTGATGGGCGACGTCTGGGAGTGGACCTCCTCGGAGTTCACCCCGTGGCCCGGTTTCCGGCCGATGCTCTACGCCGACTACTCCGCACCCTTCTTCGGCGGCGACTACCGGGTGCTGCGCGGCGGCTCGTGGGCCGTCGGCGCCTCGATCCTGCGGCCGAGCTTCCGCAACTGGGACCACCCGATCCGCCGGCAGGTCTTCAGCGGGTTCCGGCTGGCCTGGGATGCCTGACCCGTGTGCCGCCACCTAGCCTGGCTGGGCCGGCCCCGGACGCTGGCCGAGCTGGTCCTCGAGCCGCCGTCCTCGCTGCTGGTGCAGTCGTGGGCTCCACGCCGGCAGCGGTACGGCACGCTCAACGCCGACGGCTGGGGCGTCGGCTTCTACACCCCCGGCCGGGCGCAGCCGGCGCGCTGGCGGTCGGCGAAGCCGCTGTGGGGCGACCCGTCGTTCGCCTCGGTCGCGCTGGTGATCTCGTCGGGCTGCGTGGTGGCCGCCGTCCGCTCGGCCACCGTCGGCATGCCGCTGGAGGAGAGCGCCGCGGCGCCGTTCACCGACGGGCGATGGCTGCTGTCGCACAACGGCCGGGTGGACCGCGCGGTGCTGCCCCCGGCGCGCGACGCCGAGTCCACCGTCGACAGCGCGCTGCTGGCGGCGCTGGTGTTCGACCGGGGGATGGATGCCCTCGGCGCCACGGTGCGCGAGGTGGCCGCGGCCGACCCGACCGCCCGGCTGAACCTGCTCGCCGCCGACGGCACCCGGCTGCTGGCCACCACGTGGGGCGACACCCTCTCGGCGCTGACGACGTCCGACGGCACCGCCCTGGCCAGCGAGCCCTGGGACGACGACCCGGCCTGGACCGACGTGCCCGACCGCTCCCTGGTCGAGGTCACCCCCGACGGCCTGACGCTGACCCCCCTGTCCTAACGATCACTGGAGAACCGTGCCGATCTCGCTGACCAGCCACCTCGCCCCCGAGGACGCCGCGCACGCGCTGCGCGCCGACGCCCTCGCCGGTCTGACCGCCACACCGAAGTCGCTGCCGCCCCGGTGGTTCTACGACGAGCGGGGCAGCGAGCTGTTCGACGAGATCACCCGGCTGCCGGAGTACTACCCGACCCGCGCCGAGCGTTCCGTGCTGGAGACGCACGCCGCCGACATCGCCGCCGCCGCCCGCGTCGACGTGCTCGTCGAGCTCGGCAGCGGGACGTCGGAGAAGACCCGGCTGCTGCTCACCGCGCTGCGCGACACGGGCACGCTGCGCCGGTTCGTGCCGTGCGACGTCGACCCGTCGGTGCTGCAGGCCGCCGGGGCGGCGATCACCGCCGAGTACCCGGGCGTGGAGGTCGAGGCGGTCGTCGGCGACTTCACCCGGCACCTGGGCGAGCTCCCCCAGTCGGGACGGCGGCTGGTCGCCTTCCTCGGCTCGACGATCGGCAACCTCGAGCCGGAGGCACGAGCCGCGTTCCTGGCCGAGCTGGCCGACACCCTGCAGCCGGGCGACTCCTTCCTGCTGGGCACCGACCTGGTCAAGGACCCCGCGCGGCTGGTGCGGGCCTACGACGACGCCGCCGGGGTGACCGCGGAGTTCAACCGCAACGTGCTGCGCGTGCTCGACCGCGAGCTGGACGCCGACTTCGACCCCGACGCGTTCGAGCACGTCGCGGTGTGGGACGCCGAGCAGGAGTGGATCGAGATGCGGCTGCGCTCGCGGACCGACCAGGTGGTGCGGTTGGCCGCCCTCGACCTCGACGTCCCGTTCGCGGCCGGAGAGGAGATGCGCACCGAGGTGTCGGCCAAGTTCCGCCGCGAGGGGGTCGAGGCCGAGCTGGCCGCCGCCGGGCTGCGCGTGACGTCCTGGTGGACCGACCCGGACGGCGACTTCGGCGTCTCGCTCTCCGTGCCGGCCTGAGCACGCCGTCCCGACACCCACCGTCCCCACCTGGCGTGTCGCCACCGGGACGTCGCGATCGGCTCGAGGAGGGAGCGGCCGGGGGAGCCGGCCGGTGACCGGGCTGCATCCGGGACGGCGGGTCCCCGGGAAGGAGAGGTGTCAGGTACCTCACCACCGACGGAAGGACCGCTCCCGTGACTCGTTCCCGCACCGCCTTCGTGCTCGCCGCCGGCGCCACCGGCACGCTGCTCGCCCTCGGCGCCTCCCCGGCCCTGGCCGACAACCACACCGCGACCGTCTCGGTCCTGCACGGCGTGCCGGAGACCCGGGTCGACGTCTACGCCGACGGTGAGCGGCTGATCGACGACTTCCAGCCCGGCACCCTCACCGATCCGCTGCAGCTGCCCGCCGGGGAGTACGACATCGCGCTCTACCCGGCCGACGCCCCGGACGCGTCTGGCGACCCGATCGTCTCCGAGACGGTCGACGTCACGGCCGACGCGAACGCCACCGTGGTCGCCCACCTGACCCCCGAGGGCCAGCCGGCCCTGACACCGTTCGTCAACGACACCTCCGCCGTCCCGGCAGGCCAGGCGCGGTTGTCCGTCCGTCACGTCGCGGCCGCTCCCGCCGTCGACGTCCGCGTCGGCGGCGAGGTGGTCATCGACGGGCTGACCAACCCCAACGAGGAGAGCCTCACCGTGCCCGCCGGCACCGTCACCGCCGACGTGGTCCTCGCCGGCACCGACACCGTGGCCATCGGCCCGGCGGACCTGACCCTGCCCGAGGGCGCCACCACCGCCGTGTACGCCTGGGGCTCGCAGGAGGCCGGCTACGAGCTCGCCGTCCAGACCATCCCCGGCGCCGACTCCGCGCCGTCCGGCGTCCCCGGCGGCACCGCAGGCCTGGTCGACGACGAGGGCGTCCCGGCGCCGCTGGTGGCACTGTCGCTGGCCGGCCTGGCCGCCGCCGGCATCGCCGCCCGCCGGCTGGCGACCTCTCGGAGCTGATCCGGGAGAGGGGGAGGCCGACCATGCGTCCCGCAGCAGCCGGGGTGGTGCTCGGGCTGGCCGTGGCGATCGGCACGCCGGTCACCTGGCAGCTGACCCGGGAGCCGGAGGCGGCGGGCGCACCGGTGGAGCAGGCTCTCCCCGAGGCGAGCCCTGCGCCGCCGTCGCCGGGCTCGCCGACGCCACAGGCGTCGGCGAGCCCGGGGTGGCTGCCCGAGGTGGCGGTGCGCGACGCCGCGCCCACGGCGACGCCCGAGCGACCCGAACCGACGTGGCTCACGGTGACCTCTCTCGGCATCGACGCACCGCTGGACCCCGTCGGTGTGGCCGCCGACGGCCAGATGCTGCTGCCCGAGGACGTCTCCCGGGTCGGCTGGTACCGCTTCGGCCCGGCACCAGGGGAGGAGGGCTCGGCGGTCCTCGCCGGGCACGTCGACGACCGCGACCAGGGCCTGGGCGCCCTGGCGGCGCTGCGGGAGGTCGAGCCCGGCTCCCAGGTCGTGGTGACCGACGAGGCCGGGACACAGACCCGCTGGCGGGTGGTGTCACGGGAGCTGATCCACAAGCAGGTCCTGCCGCTCGACCGGATCTTCTCGGAGGAGGGGGCGCCCCGCCTGGTGCTGGTCACCTGCGGCGGACCGTTCCTCGCCGAGTACGGGAGCTACCGCGACAACGTCGTGGTCGTCGCGCAGCCCCTGCCGTGACCGGGCTGCTGCGGCGCGGTCCGGCTAGGGTCGGGTAGGTGACATCGGACGTCGTACCGCTGCCGGGAGCCGATCCCGAGCCCGACGACGCCGAGCTCGGCCGCCTGTTCGCCGCCGGCCACGAACAGGCGCTGGCCTGGGCCTACGAGCGCTTCGCCGGCCAGGTCCACGGGATGGCGGTGCGCGCCTTCGGGCCGGGCCCGGACGCCGAGGACGTCACCCAGCAGGTCTTCGTCTCCGCCTGGACCGGCCGCGCCGGCTACCGCCCCGAGCAGGGCCCGCTACCCGCGTGGCTGGTCGGCGTGTGCCGGCACAAGATCGCCGATACCTGGGCCCGCCGCGACCGGCAGCGCCGCGCCGCCGAGGCCGCGATCACCGAGGCCCGGTCGGCGCCGGACACCACCGGCCCGCAGGTCGACGCCGTCGTCGCCGACCGCGTGCTGCTGCTCGGCGAGCTGGAGCAGCTCGGCCAGCCGCAGCGGAGCATCATCGAGCTGGCCTTCTTCGAGGACCTCACGCACACCCAGATCGCCGACCGCACCGGCCTGCCGCTGGGCACCGTGAAATCCCACATCCGGCGCACCCTCGAACGCCTGAGGACACGGTTGGAGGTGGACGGTGCAGCACTGCACGCCTGAACAGCTGGCGCTGGCCGCCCTCCGCGAGCCGCTGCCCGCCACCGACGCCACCCACCTCGACGCCTGCGCGCAGTGCCAGGCGGAGGTCGCCTCCCTGCGCCGCGGCGTCGACGCGCTCGCCGTCCCCGAGCTGGCTGCCCCGGTCGCCGCCGTCCCACCGCCGCCGGCTGTCTGGGCCGCGATCTCCGCCGCCACCGGGGTCACCGCCACGCCGCGTCCGGAGGTGATCTCCGCGGCAGCGCCGTCCGCGCCCGCCGCCGTCCCAGCGCCGG
>NZ_SPQN01000140.1 GCF_004571065.1 Geodermatophilus sp. DF01-2 | reverse complement strand
CCGACCCACCTGGTCGTCGTCCGGCCCGGCACCGGGGAGATCCTCGCCGTCTCCTCCAACGAGACCGCCGCGGCGGGGAACGCGCTGACCGGCCGGTACCCGCCGGGCTCCAGCATGAAGGCGATCAGCGCGACGTCGTCGGGCTGGTCGGCGTCGGCGAGGACCTCGGTCAGCACCCGCCCGGTCAGCCCGACCGGGTCGGCCGCGGCGTGCCGGGCTGCGGCGGCCCGGACCCGCTCCAGCCCGTCGTCGAGGACCTCGCCGCGGCGCTCGACCAGGCCGTCGGTGTAGAGCAGCAGGGTCGCGCCGGGGGCGATGTCGGCGGTGCCCTCGGTGTAGGGACGGCGTCCGGGTGCGCCGAGCACGGCCCCGGAGCCGGCACCGTCGAGCAGCTGCGCGCCGCCGGCGGTCACCAGCAGCGCCGGCGGGTGCCCGGCCCGGGCCCACTTCACCGTGCCGGCCGCGCTGTCGACGACCAGGCAGGCCGCGGTGGAGGCCAGCGCCCCGGGCAGCCGGACGGCGAACCGGTCGAGCAGCTCCAGCGCCTCGGCCGGGCCGCAGCCCTGCAGGAGCGCGGCCGACAGCGCGCTGCGCAGCTGGCCCATCACCGCCGCGGCCGCCGGCCCCTGACCGACGACGTCGCCCACGGCGATCGCCACGCGGGAGTCGGCGAGCTCGACGACGTCGTACCAGTCACCGCCGGCCTGGGTCCCCTCGGCGCCGGGCACGTAGTGCGCGGCCAGCGACAGTCGCTCCAGCGCCGGCAGCTGCGCCGGGAGCAGGCTCAGCTGCAGCGTCTCGGCGATCCCGCGCTCGGCTCGGTACAGCCGGGCGCGGTCGAGGGCCTGCGCGCACTGCTCGGCGACGGCGAGGAGCATCGCGCGGTCGACGGCGGAGAAGCGCTGCACCGCCGACCAGGCGACCGAGAGCACCCCGACCACCCGGCCGGCCACGGACAGCGGGAGGGCGACGACGGCCGACAGGCCGAAGTCGCGTGCCGACGCGGTCAGTTCCGGGGACAGCTCCCGGTCGGCCGGGGGCTGTGCGGCGACGTCCTCCACCCAGATCGGGCGCCGCTCGACGACCGCGGCCGTGGCGACCAGCGGGGCCGACAGGGGCAGCGTCCGCCACATCTCCAGGCCGGCCGGGCTGCCGCCGTCGATGACCAGCGCGGTCAGCGTGCGGTGGGAGGGGTCGAGCTCGTACACCGCGACCCGGCTGTCCGGGCCGGTCAGCGCGCGGACGTGGCCGGCGGCGGTCTGCGCGACCTCGACCGGGGTGGTGGCGGCGGAGAGCTCGGCGGTGGCCCGCTGCAGCAGCGCGAGCCGGTGCGCGGCGGCGCGCTCGTCGGCGAGGAGCACCGCGTTGTCCACGGCCAGCGCGGCGCGGGCGGCGATCTCCTCGGCCAGCTCGCGGTCGTCGTCCCCGTACGGGGGCGCGTCACCGCGACGTCCCAGCGCCAGCACGGCCAGGACCTGCCCGCGGACCTTGAGCGGCACCAGCAGCCCCGACTGCATCCCCAGCGGCCGCTCCGGCCGCGCTCCGTCCTGCGCCGGGCGGAGACCGACCGGCCAGTCCGCGGGCAACTCGGACCGGACCACGGAGCGACCGGTCTCCAGCACCTGGCGGCCGAGCGCGGAGTCGGGGTCGAGCGCGGCCAGCCCCGCCTGCGACGCCGGATCCAGCCCGGCGACCGCGGTGAAGCGCAGCCGGCCGTCGGGGCGCTGGACGCGCGCGGTGCAGAAGTCGGCGAGCCGGCTGTCGACCACGAGGCGCGCCAGCGCCCCCAGCTGGCCGTCGACCGTGGTCTCCCGGTCCAGGGCGGTGCCCACCTCGGCCAGCAGCGTCTGCCGCGCCGTCTCGCGGGTCCGGGCGTTGATGTCGGTGCAGCTGCCGACGTAGCCCCCTGCGCTCTGCTCCGTCCCGATGGGGGCGGCCCGTTCGAGCATCCAGGAGTAGGTGCCGTCGGCCCGGCGCAACCGGACGTCGACCTCCCAGCCCTCGCGCCGCGCGGTCGCCGCGGCGACGACCCCGGCGTAGCGCTCGCGGTCCTCGGGATGCAGGCCCTGCTCCCAGCCCGTCCCGAGCTCCTCGCGGGCCGCGCGACCGGTGAACTCGGTCCAGCCGCGGTTGAGGAACACCCGCCGCCCGTCGGCGTCGGCCACCCAGATCAGCGCCGGCGCCAGGTCGGCCATCGCGGTGAACTGCTCCTCAGCGGCCCGCCGGGCGCGGCCCAGCTCCAGGTGCGCGCCGACCCGGGCGAGGAGTTCCTGTGCGGAGAAGGGCTTGACCAGGTAGTCGTCGGCACCGGCGGCCAGGCCCTCGACGGCGGCCTCCTCGCCGGCGCGGGCCGACAGGAGCACCACCGGGACCCGGGCGGTGCGCGGCTCGGCACGCAGCGCGGCCAGCAGCGCCATGCCGTCCAGCCCGGGCATCATCACGTCGCTGACGACCAGGTCGGGCGGGTCGGCGACGGCCGCGTCGAGCGCCTGCTGCCCGTCGGCCACGGCCCGGACGTTGTAGTGCGGGCCGAGCAGCCGCAGCAGGTACTCACGCATGTCGGCGTTGTCGTCGGCGACCAGGACCCGTCCGGACACCGCCGCAGGGCCGCGCAGCGTCGGTGCGAGCTCGGTGCCGGCCTCCCCGTCGACGTCCGGCAGCCAGCGCAGCGCCTCGGTGACGAAAGGGACCGCGGCCGGGGAGACCGCGGGCGCATCGGCGGCCGGCTCGGTCAGTCGCTCGGCCGGGAGGTGGTCGGTGCCGAGCGGCAGGGTGACGGTGAACGTGGTGCCCGCGCCCGGGGTGCTCTCGACGCCGATGGTGCCGCCGTGCAGCCCGACCAGCTCACGCACCATGGCCAGGCCGATGCCGCTGCCCTCGCCGGACCGGCCGCAGGCGTTGCGGACCCGGGAGAAGCGCTCGAAGAGCCGGGGCAGCTCGTCGACGGGGATGCCGGTACCGGTGTCGGCGACGGTGAGCCGTGCCGCGCCGTCCTCCTGCCGCAGCCGCACCGAGATGCCCCCGGTGAAGGTGAACTTCAGCGCGTTGGAGAGCAAGTTGAGGACGACCTTCTCCCACATGTCCCGGTCGATGTGCACCGGCTCGTCCAGCGGCGGGCAGTCGACGGTGAACTCCAGCCCGGCCCGGACGACGGCCGAGCGGAAGACGCTGGCCAGCTCGACGGTGGTGGCGGCGAGGTCGACCGGCTCGAAGCGCGCGTCGATCCGGCCGGCCTGGATGCGGGAGAAGTCCAGCAGGGTGTTGACCAGCTTGCCCAGCCGCTGCGCGTTGCGCTCGATGACCTCGAGTTCCTCGCGCAGCCGGGGGTCCGCGTCGGCCGCCGGGGAGGCGCGCAGCTCGGCGACCGGGCCGGCGATGAGCGTCAGCGGGGTGCGGAACTCGTGGCTGACGTTGCTGAAGAAGTCGGTCTTGGCCCGGTCCAGCTCGGCCAGCGCCTCGGCCCGTCGCCGCTCGGCCTCGTAGCTGCCGGCGTTGGCCAGGGCGGACGAGATCTGGTTGGCGACCAGCTCGAGGAAGCCGCGGTAGGCGTCGTCGTGGTGGCGGTGCGGGTTGAGCCCGACCACGAGGAAGCCCGCCACCGGTCCGCGGTCCTGCGCCGCCGAGGCGATCGGTAGGGCGACCGCCTGGTGGGGGGGCCGGTCCCAGGCGCCGGTCGGCAGGCCGGGGCACCGGTCGGCGAGGTCCTCCACCAGCACGTCCTCGCCGGCCAGCAGCCGGGCCAGCGGCCACACCGCGTCGTCGTCGGTCAGCACCGAGGGAGCGGCGGGGGACCCCGGGTCGATGCCCACGGCACACCCCAGCCGGGCGGTGCCGTCGTCGTCCACCAGGTAGACGGCGCTGAACGGCAGGTCGGCCGGGTTGCCCGCGAGCTGCTCGCGGGCGGCGGCGAGGACGGCCTCCTCCGTGCGGGCGGCGGCCAGCGTCGCCGCGAGGTCGCGCAGGGTCGCCATCCGCCGCTCGCCGACGACGCTCTGGGTGGTCTCGGTGACGACGCAGAACAGGCCCCCGGTGCGGCCGTCGTCGCCGGGCAGGGGGCTGTAGGAAAAGGTGTGGTAGGTCTCCTCGGGGTAACCGCTGCGTTCCAGGAAGAGCAGCAGGTCCTGGTCCCACGTCGCGATCCCGTCGTCCAGCACCGCCTGCGTCCGCGGGGCGATGTCGGGCCAGATCTCGGCCCAGACCTCGGAGGCCGGCCGCCCCAGCGCCCACGGGTGCTTGGCCTGCAGCGTGTCGTGCCGGTAGGCGTCGTTGTAGAAGAAGAGGAGGTCCGGCCCCCAGCCGGCCCACATCGCGAACCGGGACGTCAGCAGAATTCGGACGGTGTGGCGCAGCCCGGACGGCCACCGCTCCGGTGGCCCGAGTGCGGTCTCTGTCCAGTCGCGCTCCGCCATCGCGCGGCCGACCTCGCCGCCTCCGGCGAACAGCGACCTCCCTGGGGGCTCCTCGGTCACGGCGCCATCACGAGGGGATGGTAGGTCGGCGGGGTCGGGCCCGGGCGCGGGCGGGTCGACGCGCAGGGCTCGACCGGCGAGTCCGTCCAGGACGGCGCGGTCGACGCCGGCCGCTGCCTGCACCTCCGCCTCCTCGAGGGCACCGCCGTCCAGCCCCCGCAGCAGCACCGTGGCCAGCGCCCGGGCGGTGGCCGGCTCGTCGAGCACGCCGCCGTCCACCCGTCCGGCGGTTTCCGCGGGAACCGGCAGCAGGGGCGGCCTGGCATCCTCGGCACATGGCCGCCCTCGACGACTTCAACGCCGAGCCCGCCGACCGCGCCGTGCAGGCGCTGCGGGCCTGCAACGCCGCGCCACGGTTCGCCGCGCAGGTGGTGGCCGGCCGGCCCTACCCGGACGTCGATGCACTCGTGGCCCGCGCCGAGGACGTCGTCCGCGGCCTGCCGTGGGACGAGGTAGTGCTGGCCCTGACCGTGCACCCGCGGATCGGCGACCGGCCCGAGGGCTCGTCGGCAGAGGCCGAGGCGTCCCGCCGGCAGCAGAGCTCGATGGGCGGGGCGGACGACGCGACGCGGGCCGCCCTGGCCGAGGGCCACCGGGACTACGAGGAGCGCTTCGACCAGGTCTTCCTGATCCGTGTGGCCGGCCGGTCGCCGGAGGAGGTCCTCGCGGAGCTACGTCGCCGGCTGGGCAACGACGAGGAGACCGAGCGCGCCGAGGTGACCGGCCAACTGGCCGAGATCACGGCGCTGCGGGTGCGGGAGCTCGTGGCGGACGCGACAGCGACGGGCGAGCGAGCATCGCAGCGGGATACCGAAGCCGACCGGGAGTGAGCATCGCAGCGAGTGTCGGCGGGCGAAGAGCGGAACCGATCCGGAGCGAAGCCATCGGCATGAGTGTGTCGACGCACGTCCTGGGCTCGGTGCCGGGGCGGCCGGTGGCCGGGCATGGACAGGGCATGGACGGAGCTGGACCTCCCTCTCCGGGTTCGGTTGGTCCGCTGGGACGACGCCTTCGCCGGTCCTTGACGAGCGTCCCGACTTCGTCGAGCCAGGCCTCGAAGAGCTCACCCGCAGGCCCGGCGACCTCGGCGTCATCGTCCCCAGGAGCCGTCCTGCGGCGCGGCCAGCTCAACGGCCTACATCACGACTTTGCAGCCGCCCTGACGCTGGAACGGAAGGGAAGCGGCTACGTTGCACTTTCGGCGATCAGAGTCTAGAAGGCTTATTCAGCGAGGGGTGTGACGGACTCGTCCGGCGCGCCTCCGTGCGCGGGGGGCGTGGCTGCGGGCGTGGCGGCTGACCGCGATCGACGGGTTCGACATCGACGTGCCCGACACCCCGGACAACGCCGAGCAGTTTGACTACGCCGGCTCCGGGGACAACCGCTCGGCGTT